>DBEXMY010000176.1:0-11526 GCA_048168905.1 Collinsella sp.
GGACCGCAGGCAAATCCGCCATAGGAAAACGGAAGCGAAAACAGAGCGAGCATGATGCACTCCATGGGCGAGAGCAGGTTTTCTGACAGGTAGGGACACAGGCGCAGCAGCTGTTTGGCCGCACTCCCCTTGCATGCCGCAAGGTAATCTGCCAGGCGATCGGGCGTCAGCACTGGCTCGACTTCAAAGTAGCCCACGTCTGCCGGTTGGTCCTTGTCCTTTGCAAGCCTATTCGCAACAGGCGAGGTATAGGGAGGTAGATACTTCCCGCGATCGCTCAGTGAAATCTTGGAACACAGTTCCTGGGCCAGGGCAAACGCCTGGATACAGCCGACCTCGCGAGCGACGGCAACACAAAGGGCCTCGGGAGATAGGCTGTACATCCCCGGTTCCACCTCTAGAATCGAGCCGGCAGGCAACCCGGAGCACACGGACCAGTCCACGCCAGGCATGCGGCGGCGCTGCACCGCAGATCCCACCAGCAAGCACAGATCTTCTTGCACCTCGCCGCTTTTGGCTCCAATTCGCACCAGGTCGGGAAGATAGATATCCTCGGTCGAAGGCGATGACGTACACAGCACGCGGCGCTCCTCCTCGGGCTCAAGGTCCTTCCAGCCGATGTAGCCCATCTGCCGGCGCTCGGCTCGAATCATACGCAACGCCGAGGCGCCCGTCAGGATCACGGAAGCCGCTAGCTGCTCTTTTGTCGGTTTGTTGCACTGCCTGATTGTTACCGCCACACGAATCACCCCTACCAAACGCGTGCGATAGCGAGGCCATCAACGGCTGCGGCACCGGCGCGCTTGAGTTCCGCCGAAGCCGCTGCCATCGTCGCACCCGTGGTGATAACGTCGTCGATAAGCAGCAGGCGGCGGCCCCGCACATCCTCAACGGTCTCGTACATGCCTCGGGCGCGTTCACGGCGTTCTTCACGACCGAGTTCACGCTGGTCGCCATGACCGTACTTAACGAGGGCGTCGAGCAGCGGAACACCCGACAGCTCGCAAAATGGGCGCGCGATGGCTTCCATATGATCGAAGCCTCGCCGCCGAAACGCCGCCGCCGTCGCGGGCACAAACACCACTGCATCGGCACCGGACAACACACCACCGTAACGATCGGGTGCCGCGACCTGGGCATGTAAGGCGGTATCGTATAGCAGCTCTGCCAGATACGGCGCCAGGCGTCGCTCGCCCGCGTCTTTGTACGCTTTAATGATCCGCGGCAGCGGGTGCGTGTAAACGGCACATGCCAGGCACCGGTCGAGTGCTTCGGCCATCGCCGAGGACGTACCCTCGACCGAGCACTCGGTGCACAGCAAGTCTCCAAACGGGGCGCCGCATCGAGTGCAGCTATGCCGCGGGTCGATGAGTGCAAGCGCCGCCAGGCAGTCTTGGCAAATAAGCGCACCGGCGCGCTCGCAGCCGGCACATCGCGTGGGTGACAACGCCTCAAGCGCCTCGTGCGCCGCCCGCTCGGCAAACGGTAGCAATTCGTCCGCAAACGGTAGGATGCCGGCGCCTTGCAGGCATCCCAACGCGTTCAAATGTCTCTTCACGACACAACCCTCCCTACGCTCGGTCGCAGGGAGGGTCGTTGATTCAGCGCTATGGTACCCCGACGCGTTTGGGGTCAGGCAGGTTAAATCCGTTTGCGGGCGCTATTCGCCGGTGGGCGGTTGCGGTGCGGACGAGTTTTGGGTCGAGCCCTCGCCACCGTCCTGGCGCGGTTTGCGGGAACGACGGCGGCGACGGCGCTTCTGGCCCTGGTCGGCCGAACCCTCGCCACCACGATCTTCGCGCGGCTCGCGTTCGTCGCGAGCAGCGCCGCGCGCGGCCTTGGCAGCCGCCCCTCCGCCATCTCCAGGGCGACGGCGCGTGACCTTGACCTCGCCATCCGAGACCTGATCGGCCACGGAGGGCACCGAGGGCTTTTGCTGCGTGCCCGAGGAATGGCGACGACGCGGACGCGGGACGCGCTCGTCATCGTTGCGCTGCTTGCCACCCTTGTCGGCAGGCGTATCGGAACCCGAACCACCCTTGGGGGCGGCACCGGCTTCGCGAGCGGCTGCGGCGCGGAAGGCGTCCTCGCGCTCCTCGCTCGACAAATGGCGGCGGCGACGGCGCGTGGGATTCATGCCACCGCCGCGGTTTTGCTGCTGGGGCTGCTGAGCCTCGCGCTCGCGGGGGGAATTCTTGCCTGCGGGAGCGGCCTCGCCTACATCGCCCGAACCCGAGCGCTTGCGGCGGCGACGTCCACCGGCAGCTTCCTCGGCCTCGGGTGCCTCGGCCTTGCCGCGACCCTTACCGCGGCCGCGACCCTCGCCCTGGCTCTGACCGGCACGGGTATCGGCATCCGCATCGCGACGGCGGCGCTTGGGCATCGTCGTCCCCGCCAGACGGTCGGCGCTCGACAGGCCATCGCCCACGTCGACGCCGTTCTCGCGGTCGAGCTCCATAAGCGCCAGGCGCATCTCGGGCGACTCGATACGCTCGAGCACATCGCGCGTCACGCAGTCGGGGCGGCAGCTGCAGCCCTGCTCGGCGGCCTTCTTTTTGCAGCCCTCAGAGCAGGTCATGTCGGCCAAGTTGACCTTAAAGACTTTGCCGTTCTCCAGGCGCAACACCAGCTGCTCACGCGGCGTGTCATATTCCTGGATGCGCGCCTTGCCGAGCGGCGTATCGATAAGCGTCTTCTTTTTGGGCGCGCGGCTCTTAAAGTCCTTGTACGCCTCGAACTCGTAGCGCAGGCAGCACATCAGGCGGCCGCAGACGCCGCTAATTTTGGACGAATTGAGCGGCAGGTCCTGCTCTTTTGCCATGCGAATCGAAACCGGCTCAAACTGTCCGCCAAAGCGTGTGCAGCAGAGCTCCTGGCCGCACTGGGCATAGCCGCCCACCAGGCGGGTCTCGTCACGCACGCCGATCTGGCGCATGTCGACGCGAATGTGCAGCGTCGAGGACAGGTCCTTGACGAGCTGACGGAAATCGACGCGCTCCTCGGCAGCAAAGTAGAACACAGCCTTCTCGCCGCCAAACAGGTACTCGACGCCGACCGGCTTCATCTCGAGGTCGAGCTCCTTGACCAGGCGGCGGAAATCGACCATGGCCTCGTCACCCTGGATAGCCAGGTCGTCGGCAAGCTGCAGGTCGATGTCGCTCGCTACGCGCAACACGGGCTTGAGCGGCTGGCCAATCTCGTCTTGCGGCACCTCGAAGGGATCGGCCGTGACCAGGCCGATCTCGGTTCCGCGCTCGGTAGAGCAAATGGCATAATCGGCCTCGAGGATATCCAGATCCTGCGGGTCGAACCACAGGTCGCGCGAGGCGTAGGTAAACTTAACGGGTACGACTAACGGCATTTCAGTGCCTTCCTGATATCGAACAGCATGACCTCGATGGCCAGCTGGGGAGTAACGTTTCTGGCGATGTTGCGCTCGGCGGTCGCGACTGCCTCGAGCGCCTGGGTGGCACCCGCAACATTCGTCGCCGCGGCAAGCCGCCCGATCGTGTCGCGCACGTCCTCGTTCACGACGTCTGCCGCCTCATCCTGAAGCGTCAGCAGCACGTCGCGCATGAGCGTCCGCGCGCTCGCCAGCGCTTCCATGATACCCGAACGCTCGCGCGCGTTGAGTTCGCGCTTGTTGCGGTCCTCAAGCTGCTTCAATGCTCCACGCGACAGGTAGTCGGCATTTTGCTCGAGCACCTTTTCCTGCGTGGACTTGACCTCGGCGAGCGGCGCCTTGACGGCGACGATGAGCGACTTGGCGCGGCTGAGCACATCGGCCTCGTCGGCGGCGATGAGCGAGTCGATGGCACGGACCATCTGGCGACGGGCGTCCTGGCGCTCGGCGCTCTTGAGGAACTCGATGCCACGCGTGGGGCTTCCCGCCACAGCGACGGCCATTCGGCAACGCGCAGGGTCCTGACCGGTGGCGCGGCTCACGGCCTGCGCAGCCACAGTGGGCGAAACCAGCCGAAACGGTACGCACTGACAGCGGCTCACAATGGTGGGCAGCATCACGTCGGCCGAGGTGCCCAACAGGATGAACATGACGCCCTCGGGCGGTTCCTCGAGCGTTTTGAGCAGCGCATTGGCGGTGTTGGCGCGCAGTTGCTCGGCACGGTCGATGATATAGACCTTTGCCTTGGCGCGGATGGGTGCCAGGGGCACGTCGTCGAGCAGCTCGCGGGTCTGGGCGATGAGGTAGCCCGTAGCGCTTTCAGGCGTGTAATAGTGCACGTCGGGATGCGTATGGCGGGCGACGCGTACGCAGCTGTCGCACGAGCCACAGCCGTCCTGCTCGCACAGGAATGCCTGGGCAAGCGCCCATGCGGCGTCGAGCTTACCGGCGCCGGGCGCGCCCAAAAACAGGTAGGCGTGCGATGCGCGGCCGCTTGCGATGGCGTTGGTCAGAAAGTCGCGCACGCGCTGTTGGGTGTCGAGCTTGGCCAGCAGGCTTGCCTGAGCGGGGGCCATGTTACTCGGCCTCCTTGGCAAGCGCGGCGGCGACGGCGTCTTGGGGAATGTCGAGACCGTGCGCACGAACCAGCTCGACCGTCTGCGCGAAGACGTCTGCAATCGACGCAGTGGCATCGATGAGCTTTACGCGATTTGGCTCTTCGGCAGCGATAGCGCAAAATCCCTGGTAGACGCGCTCCTGGAAGGCCATGCCCTTGGCCTCCATGCGATCGGCCGCACCACGGGCGGCCATGCGCAGCGCCGCCTGCTCGGGCGTGATGTGATAGACGAGCGTGAGCGCCGGATGCGTACCGGCGACAGCCAGGTTGTTGGCATCGCGCACCATCTGGCGGTCGAGGCCGTCGGCAAACGCCTGGTAGCAGGTCGTGGAATCGTAGAAACGGTCGCACAGAACCACCTTGCCGGCAGCGAGGGCGGGAGCTATGACCTCGTGCACCAGCTGGGCACGCGCGGCCTCGTAGAGCAGCAGCTCGCAGGTGTCGCCCATCGCCGTATTGGCGGGGTCGAGCAGCAGGGCACGAATCTTTTCGCTGATGGCAGTGCCGCCCGGCTCGCGCAGGCTCACAACCTGGTAGCCAGCGAGCTCGAGCGCACGGGCAAGCAGGCGCGCCTGCGTGGACTTGCCGGCGCCGTCGACGCCCTCGAGCGTGATAAAGCTATGTTGAGCGGGCTCAAAAGCCATGGGCGCAGCCCCTTCCTACAAGGCGCGAAAATGCAAGTTATAGCAACCAAGCCATGATACCCCAGCGTCCGGCGCACCCCAAATCCCACCTAGTCATTGGGGACGTTCTTAAATGACTAGCCATTGGGGACGTTTTTTAATGACTAGTCGTTTAAGAACGTCCCCAACGGCTATAAGTTGCGGTGAAATAGGGACTGAATACGCCTTCTAACAGCAAATACAATCCCTATTTCACCGCAAGTTAGGAGTGGGCGCGGGCGTTGATGGCGAAGGAAATGTCGCGCTCAAGGGCTAGGGCCTGCTCGCGTTCGAGGTCTTGGGTGAGGATTGCCAGCACGTAAGGGCGCTCGGCGTAGATGATTGCGGCATCGTGCTGAGCATTCGCCAGACTGCCCGTTTTGTGCGCGACCAAAACGCCGCCGGGAACGCCCTCGACAATACCGCGCGCGTCTTCCTGCGCCAGCAGATATCCGCGCGCTCGCTCGCACAGCTCGGGCGTCGCGATTGTCCCCGCCGCCAGCCGCTGCAACACGGCCGCAGCATCACGGGCGCTCGTATAGTTCTCGCGACCTTGTGCCTGGGCCTCGGCATCCATCATCAAACGAGCGAGCACGGTCTGGGTCAGCCCCAATGCGGCACACGTTTCGTTGACCGTATCCATGCCAAGTCTGCCGATAACAAGGTTCGCTGCCACGTTATCGCTCTGGGCGATCATAGCGTGCAGTAGCTCGTCAATACTGTACGACACGCCCGCGCCGCGCGACTGAATGTTGCAGCTGCCACCCACGATATCCTGTTGCGTTACCGTTATCTGCTCGTCGAGGGACAGCTCGCCCGCCGTCGCGGTCTCGAGCGCACAAGCGAGAATGGGAAGCTTGATGATGCTTGCCGCCACACGTCGCGTGTCCGACGCCACAGCGACTTCACCATCGAGCGACGCGAACGTTTGAGGATCAAGCGCCACAGCGTAAACCGAGACGGAGTCGCCATACGGCTCGACCAGGGCCTCGATATCTTGCCGAATGGCGGCGATCCAAGAAGACTTAGGGGCGGCCGTCGCTTTTGTCGCGAATGACCGCTTTGACGTTTGTTTGACAGGGGCAGCGGAGCCCTCAGCCTCGTTGCGGTGCGCGGCACAACCGCCGAGACTCATCACCGAGGCAAGCGCTCCGGTCAACATCCCGGCACAAAACACCCGACGCGAGCAATCGCGCGCAGTGAGGGGTGCATCCCCCGGCGGGATCCGGAACGCCTCCACGTTTTCGCCGCCACCCCGACCTTGCTCGCCGCAGTACACAGACTCACTCCCCACCATCGCATTCTACCGAGCCGTCGATAAACGGCCGCGCCGGACACCCAGCACGCCGCACTCATTGTGACGCATGCGACAGGGCTTGCGCGGCACGACCATCCTCACATAACCAGTTGGGTCGGCGCGGCCCAACCGCACCTGAACCACCTTATAATCTAGCCAACACATCGAATGGAAGGAACCATCATGCCCCGGTTTTGTACCCATTGCGGCAAACTTCTGAATGACGACGAGCGTTTTTGCACCAGCTGCGGAACGCCGGTAACCGATGATGGCCAGACCTCTCAGTCGCAAGAGAACGCGCAGGCAGCCGAACATGCCGCCGCGCCCGACGCCGCCTTCGACACCGCCGCGACCACGGTGCAGTCTGCGCAGCAGCCCACGGCGACTCAGCCCCAACCGGCAGACGTGACCGTACAGTCCGCCCATCAGCCCGTGCCCGCTCCCCAGCCCGAAGTCGGCACGACGCAGCAATGGACGGCGCCAGCCGGCTCCGCGCCGCAGCAGCCCATACCGACCGCCGCTCCGCAGGCCGGCGCCCCCGCTGCTCCCAAGAACAACAACGCCCTGCTCATCGGCATCATCGCCGCGCTAATCGTCGTGATTATCGCGCTCGTCGTGTTCTTTATGATCAAGCCTTTCGACAAGGGCGCCGATGATACCAAGGGCACGACGATCGAGAAGGTCAAGATCGACCACGATAACGACGATGCGTCCGTCAAGGGCGACCCCAACAAGCTTGACGATGATGATGACGATGACGTCCACGATGCCGCCACCATCAGCGAGCAAAACGTCTACGACCAGCTGAGCTCCTACTACAGCAGGCTCTCCGATCTTGATCAGCAGGTTCGCGACTGCGCCACCACGTTTAACACGTATTACCTTAAGGATGACCGAAGCTCGCGTCAGTCGGCCAGCGATGCCGCCGAGGCGCTCGAGGATCAGATCGACGACCTCAAGGACGAGGTCGAGGACCTGGACGTTCCCATCGACTCGCAGAACTACAGCTCGTGGAAAGACATCATCGCGCTCTACGACGACCTGGAGAATCGCATTGACGTCATTTGCGATGCCTGGGAGATCAGCCTTGAGTACTCCAGCCCCGCCAACCACAAGGACGAGATCGTGGCACCGCTGGCGCGCGACAACGTAGCGGGCACCAACGACAACAAATACCGTCTGGACTTTGAGGACCGCTACCCCGGCGCTGCACCCGTCGAAGTGAAGTAATCCCAACAACTGATCATAACTTGCGGTGAAATAGGGATCAATTAGGCCTTTTGCCAGCAAAAACAGTCCCTATTTCACCGCAACTTAGAAGTGGGGCCGGGCGCGCATTTGCATTTGCGCGCCCGGCCCCGTCGTGTCTATATGTGCTCGGATATGTGCTCGGTTACTTGTCGGCAGCGGTCTTTTTGGTAGTCGACTTCTTGGCCGTCGTCTTTTTGGCGGTCGTCTTCTTGGCAGCAGTCTTCTTTGTCGCCGTGGTCTTCTTTGCCGTACTCGCCTTGGTCGTGGTCTTGCGGCCGCGGGCGGGCTTCTTCTCCTTGGTCGGGCAGTCCATGTTGACGCAGATACGCCACGGACCGCGCGCTGTGTTGACCACCACGATGGGAGCGCCGCACTCGGGGCAAGTCTCGCCCGTCGCCTCAAGCTTGCCGCGCGCCGGCAGCGGATAGCTCACGCCGCAATCGTCATAGTTGGTGCAGCGGATAAAGCGCTTGCCGCTCTTTTCGCTCTTGTGCGCGATCAGGTCGCCATGGCGTCCTGCCTCGGCGCACACCTTGCACTCGCCCACCTTAAGGTCGGGCTCGTAATTTGTGGGGCACGTGGGGTTCACGCAAATCTCGAAGGCCTTCTGGCGGAACGGCTGGCACTTAATGCGCGGCGCGCCGCACTCGGGGCACACGGCCGCCTCGCCCTCGAGCGGGCTTACCTTGACGCCGCTCGGCACCGGATAGGTCACGTCGCAGTCGGGCCAGCCCATGCAGCCAATGAAGCTGCCGCGGGTCTTGGCGCTCGTCTTCATAACCAGGTCCTTGCCGCACTTGGGGCAGGCGCCCACGCGCGCATCGGCTGTGACGGCGTCGCTGATGGCGTCGCCCAGCTCCTGCGTGTGCTTGAGCAGCTCGTCGAGCACGCCGGCCAGCAGCGCGCGCGAGTGCGTCACAACATGCTCTTCGGTGTCCTCGCCGCGCTCCACACGGGTCATATCGCCATCGAGCTCGCTGGTCATATCGGGGCTCGTGATGCGCGGGGCAAACTGCGTCAGCGCGTCGATGATGGCGATACCCAGCTGGCTCGGCTCAACGGGATCATTTTTGAGATAGCGCACGGCGTACAAACGCTCGATGATGCTCGCACGCGTGGACTTGGTGCCCAGGCCGCGCTTCTCCATCTCCTGCACGAGCTTGCCCTGGCTGTAGCGCGCGGGCGGCTCGGTCTGTTTGGCCTCGAGCTTAATGTCGAACACGTCGACCGTATCACCCTGCTCCAGCGGCGGCATCTGCTCGTCGCGCTTAAGGCCGTACGGATAGGCCTCGCGGAAGCCAGGGGTCACGAGCACATCGCCCGAAGCCACGAACGGCTCACCGTTCACGTCGAGCTCGAGCTTGGTGTTCTCGATGGTCGCAGGACCCATAAGCGTCGCCAGGAAGCGGCGGGCGATGAGGTCGTAGAGCTTGCGTTGGCCGCCGTCGAGCGTGGACGGATCGCCCTCGCCCGTAGGATAGATAGGCGGGTGATCGGTGGTCTCGACCTTGCCGCGCGTGGGCTTCATGGGACCGGCGAGCACCTTTTTGCACACGGGTGCCAGCGCCGGGTTGATCTTTGCCAGGTCGCTCACCACGGCGCCCAGATCGAGCGTCGCAGGGTACACGGTATTGTCGACACGCGGGTAGCTGATGAGACCGGCCATGTAGAGGGACTCGGCGATGCGCATCGTACGCGCAGGCGAGATACCCTCGGCCGCGGCGGCAGCCTGCAGCGAGGTCGTCGCAAACGGCGTGGGCGGCTGCTGCTTACGCGAGCGCTTGGTCACCGCGGCAACGGTCGCCGTCGCGACACCGTCGACGTGACCATACGCCGTCTCGGCAGCATCCTTGTCGGTAAAGCGCGCCGTCTTGTGCGCAATCTTAAAGCGGTCGTCCTCGGCAGCACCCTGCGCGGCACCCATGCCGCGAATCTGCCAATAGTCCTCGGGCACAAACGCCATGCGCTCGCGCTCGCGCTCGACCACCAGGGCGAGCGTCGGCGTCTGCACGCGGCCGGCAGAGCGCACGTTACCAAAGCCGCCAAACTTGGCGAGCGTCAGGTAACGCGTGAGCACCGCGCCCCAAATGAGGTCGATGTGCTGACGGCTCTCGCCGGCGTCGGCCAGATTCTGGTCGAGCGTGACGAGATTATCGAAGGCGTGCGTGATCTCGGCCTTGGTAAACGAAGAGTACTGGGCGCGGGCAACCGGCAAGTCCGGCGCAACCTCACGCACCTTGTTGAGAGCGTCCGAGCCAATCAGCTCGCCCTCGCGGTCGAAGTCCGTGGCGATGATGACGCTGTCGGACTTTTTAGCGAGGTTCTTGAGCGAACGAATGAGCTCCTTCTCGGCCGGCAGCTTAATGACGGGCGCCCAGGTGAGGTAAGGCAGGCTCTCGAGCTTCCAGCCCTTAATGGAAATGCCATCGGCAAGGAACGGCTTGCGCTTGGTGTCGTAGGGCGGACGGGCCAGGCCATCGGGCATGTCGGCCGGCAGCATCTCGCCGTCCTCGGTCACCGAATACCAGCCCAGCTTTTTATCGAACAGCACGCTGTCGCAAAAATCGGGCGCAAGGATGTGACCGGCAAGACCGATCGTCACGCACTCCTCGCCCTTCCACTCAAAACGGTAGATGGCGGTGTTGTACACCTTGTCCTTTTTAGGCTTACCCGTGGACAGCCGCTCGGCGATCTGACGCGCGGCGTCGTTTTTCTCGGCGATGATGAGCTTCAAAAGAGGCTCCTATCTCGTATCTCTGCGGCTACGCCCGCCCGTATGGCGGCCGACTTACGCCCTTGCTTGCTCAATCTGCCCGATGAGCCAATCGCACCAGGCATCCATGCCCTCGCCCTTGCGCGCGCTCACGGCAAACCGCGGCGCCTGCGGATTGAGGTCATCGAGTGTCTTAGTATACCTATCCATGTCAAAATCGAAAGCCGGGGCCACATCGACCTTGTTGAGCAGCTGCGCGCCGGCGTGTTGGAAGATGCCCGGGTACTTGATGGGCTTGTCGTCGCCCTCGGGCACCGAGAGGATCATGATGGACAGGTTCTCACCCAGGTCAAAGTCGACCGGGCAGACCAGGTTGCCCACGTTTTCGATAAAGATGACGTCGATGTTCTCCAGACCGACGGCCTGGTCGAACGCGTCAACGGCCTCCATGATCATGTTGCCCTCAAGGTGGCACAGGCCGCCCGTGTTGATCTGGATGGCGGGCATGCCGGCTTCCTTCATGGTTATGGCGTCGACGTCCGAGGCGATATCGCCCTCGATGACGGCGCAACGCAGGCCCGCCTTGTCGCGCAGGCGCTCGTTGGTGCCCAGAATCGTAGTGGTCTTGCCCGAGCCAGGGCTCGACAGCACATTGATCACATAGGTGCCCGTCTCTTTAAATCGCTGACGCAGCTGATCTGCCAGGCGCTCATTGCGCGACAGGATCGGCGACGCGATATCAATCGTTTTCTCGGCCATACTCGGCACTCCTTAGCTTCTAACCATTTATACCCCGTCCCCAGGTGGCTGGCGGGCTAATCGTCGGGGGTTTCGATTTCGATACTGGCGATGTCGAGCTCGCGGCCGTGCAGCAGGCGCACATTGGCGCCGCCGCACTGGGGGCAACGGCAATGGAAGCGGTCGTGCTCAAAGACCTCACCGCAGTCCAGGCACTCGCTTTGTGGATGGACTTCCTCCACGGCAAGCTCGCAGCCTTGCGTGAGCGGATCCTCGTCGCGAAACGTCTCCCATGCAAAGTCGAGTGCCTCGCGCACCACCTCGGTCATATCCCCGATACGCAGC
>DBEXMY010000177.1:0-6383 GCA_048168905.1 Collinsella sp.
CGAGAAGGGTGGCCACCACCTGAACATCAACGTCTTCAACCGTGAGACGCTGCTCGACGCTCAGGCTCACCCCGAGAAGTACCCGCAGCTGACCATCCGCGTTTCCGGCTATGCCGTGAACTTCCACACGCTCACCAAGGAGCAGCAGGACGAGGTCATTGCGCGTACCTTCCACGACAAGTTCTAAAGGGACTCAACTCCCACCGGAGACCCGGTAAGGCCTACGCACTTTGCCTCTCAAACGTCCTCGCCGCTTCGCGGCTGCGGAATGTTTGCGAGACAAAGTGCTCCCGGCCTTGCCGGGTCTCCTGCGTTGTCGTCCTTTAGGGAACCACGCTAAATTAAATTGGTGTCCTCGGACATGCAAAGAGGCTCGCTGCGCACTTCGTGCGGCGAGCCTCTTTGCGTCCTGACGCTCCTATTTGGCAAGGTGTTTTTTAGAATCCATTTTGCGCTCGGCCTCGAAGGCTTGCCTGTCCCAATCGAGCGGAAGTCCGGCCTCGACCCATGCCTCGTAGGCCCTCCTTATGGGCTTGAGCTCCCTTTGGCCCCTCTCCAGCATCGAGATGTACTTCTCGCTGGTGCCCAGTATGGACGCCGCCCTCACCTGGCTGACCCTCGCCGCGCGCCTGGCCGCCACGAGCCCCGAGGCGTCCTCGGGCCTCCTGATCTCGTGCGGGCGCATCAGCGCCCGGTACGCCTCCCTGGCCACGTAGCGCTTGAGGCACCTCATGACCTCCCTGTCGCTCTTTCCCCGCCCCCTGGCCCTCTCGGCGTACTCGGCGGTCTCGGGGTCGCGCATGACCCTCTGCCTCGCGATCTCGTGCAGCGCGCTGTTCGCCTGCCGGTCGCCGCCCCTGTTGAGCCTGTGCCTCACGGTCTTGCCGCTCGAGGCGGGGACGGGGCAGGCGCCGCATATCGCCGCGAACGACGCCTCGGAGCGCAGCCTGCCCGGGTTGTCCCCGGCCGCGACCGCGAGCTTGGCCGCGCTCACGGGCCCGCACCCGTACATCGCCAGCAGCGCGGGGCAGTTCTCCTCCAGGGACGCCTCGATCGCGAGCTCCATGTCGAGCGCCGCGTCGCGCGCCGCCGCCCACAGGTCCGCCAGCGCGCCGAGCGCGGCGCCCAGCGCGCCCGCGGCGCGCACGGAGGGCAGCTCCTCCATCAGCCTCGGCCCTCCCATGCCGCGGAACCTCGACCTGAGCCCCTCCGGCGCGGTGGTGAGCAGCGACCTCGCGGTGTTGATCGCCGAGGTCCGCGCCTTCACCGCCCCGGAGCGCGCCGCGAGCATGCAGCGCACCCCGTCGACCCACCCGTCCTGGCTCTTGGGGGTCCCGAGCCTTGAGCCGGACATCGCCGCGCGGGCGGCCCTCTCCGCGTCCGACTCGTCGCACTTCCCCTGCCCCGGGCGCCTCCTCTGCGTCCTCGCCGGGGAGAGCGCCTCGCGCACGGGCATCCCCAGCGACGCGAGGTGCCTGGTGAGGCCCGCCCCGTAGGACGACGTCCCCTCCATCGCGATGCAGGCCGGCTCCCCGGCCGCGGCGATCGCCCCGGCGAGCGCCTCGTAGCCCGCCGCGTCGGCGGGGAACTGGCGGGACAGGACCTTGCGGCCCCTCCAGTCCAGGACGCACGGCCAGTGCGAGTCGGCGTGGGTGTCGACCCCGCAGAAGACCGGCCCGCGGGCGTCGGGTGTCGATTCGTTTTGCATGTCTCGCTCCGTTCTTTCCGTGCTCGCCTGGACCGGGCAGACGGCACACTGACGGGGCGCGATAGAATGCGGTTGTTCGGGTCCGCGGTATCGCTCCATGCTCCTATTAGGTCATGCGGCGGTCTCGGCTCGCCGCGGCCCGCGCGGGACATGTCAGGAAACGAGGGCAGCCCTGTGGGCGCCAGCGGAATGTGGGGTCACCGCGCGGTCCGCATCTGATGGTGTCGACGTCAATGGTATACGGGTGCATCATCGACGTCTTCAATACAGAAAATATCAGTGCGGAATGTTTTGGGAGGTAGCCCAAACAGCCCCGGCGGGGGTCCTGTGTAGTCACCCTTTAGGCGGAACTCTCCTAATTATTTGGATGAGTCGTTTACTTACTTGTGCTGTTACCGTCTTCCCGCTGTTGTTGGGGTATGCTTTGTTCGTATGTAAACGTATGACATGTTGATGGGGGAGGGTGCTATGGCTCGCGAGAGTGCTCGTTCTAAGGATACGGCTAAGCCTGGCATCAAGGAAGTTGCGGCGGTGGCGGGGGTTTCGCCTACTACGGTATCTCGTGTGCTTAATAATCGTGGCTATATTAGCCAAGAGACCCGCGATAAGGTCCATGCCGCGATGAAGCGCATCAACTATACGCCCAACGATATCGCTCGTGCCATGCTCAACGGTCGCCTGAATCTTATCGGTATGATCGTCCCCTATGTCAGCAGTCCGTTTCATGCCCAAGTGGTTCAAGTCATTGAGCATACCCTGGCCGAAAACGGTTTTAAGATGCTGCTGTGCAATAGCGCCAATCGACCCGAGCTTGAGCGCTCTTATATCGACATGCTTCGACGCAATATGGTTGATGGCGTCATCGTCAACTCGCTTAATATCGGTGCCGAGGCGTATGCCGAGATGGGCTTGAGTCTGGTTGGTATCGACTGCGACCTTGGCGAGGCCTCTGTTCAGATTGCGAGCGACAGCTATGGCATCGGCGAACTTGCCACGCGTCGCCTGATTGATGACGGGTGTTCGCGCATCTTGTGCCTGCGCAACAATAGCCGCATGCGCATGCCTGCCAATAAGCGTACCGATGCCTACCACGATGTTGTGGAGCAGGCCGGTTTGCCCGCGCTTGTCCGTGAGGTCGAGTTCGTTAAGTCCGATGACGAAAAGAGTGCGGTCGTTGCGAAGATCCTCGATGAGAACCCCGATATTGACGGCATCTTTGCGGGAGACGACACGATGGCGGCTATCTGTCTTAACGTGATGAAGCAGCGCGGCTTGAGCGCTCCGGACGATATTAAGGTCGTGGGCGCGGATGGCGCCCGCCGCACTATGACGTTTATGCCTGACTTAACAACCGTTCGTCAAGATATCGATCGCATCGGAGAGCTCGCGGCGCAATCCATCATCGCTCTTGTTAACGGTGAAAAGCCCGAATCGAATACCAAGCTCCCCGTTGAACTCATTGAGGGCAAAACCGCGTAGTTCATCCCGTGCCAAAAGAATTCCTCAAACGCCTCTGATGACCGTTCGCCGGCATATGTCAACCGTTTGCCGACGACTGGAACTGCGAAAAGACGTATTGGTGTGAAAACGTTTGACATATGAAAACGATTGACATATCTTGCAGTTGTACCGAGTTAGTATCACGTGGGAAGGAAGTCTCGGATGCACAAGGTGTATTACCAGCCTGAGGGAATTTGGGTGGGCGACATCATGCCGTACGGCGAGGACGGCACGTTCTATCTCTATCATCAGCGTGACACGCGAAACCCCGGACCTTTCGGAGAGCCGTTTGGCTGGGCACTCGCGACAACCAAGGACTTCGTCAATTACAAAGACTTTGGCGAGAGCCTTGAGCGTGGCGGCGACGAGGAAGTCGACCAGTATGTTTATGCCGGCACGGTGTTTAAGGTGGGCGACAAGTACCATGCGCTCTACACTGGTTGCAATCGCGATAAGGTCAAGGCACGCTTGATGAAGCAGGTTCTTCTTCACGCAACGAGTGACGACGCCGTCAAGTGGGAGAAGAACATCGCCGAGACGCTGCTTCCGCCCCAGGAGGGTTACGATGACCGCAACTGGCGCGATCCCTTTGTGCTTTGGGATGAGGAGAACGAAGAGTACATGCTCATCCTCGGCACGCGTGTGGGCGAGGACAAGCGTCTGATGACCGGTCGTCTGGTCAAGTTCACCTCCAAGGACCTGGATACCTGGGAGTTCCAGGGCGACTGGTGGAATCCGGGCCTGTACACCATGTTCGAGATGCCTGATCTCTTTAAGATGGGCGACTGGTGGTATCTGGTGTTCTCCGAGTACAGTGATGGCAACAAGACCCGTTACCGCATGTCTCGCTCTATCAACGGTCCTTGGATCACTCCTGCGGACGATTCCTTCGATGGCCGCGCGTACTATGCCGCGCGTACCGCATTTGACGGCGAGCGCCGCGTTCTCTTTGGTTGGGTTCCTACGCGTGACGAGGGCGGCGACCCCAGCTCTTACCTGTGGGGTGGCACCTTTATGCCCCTCGAGATCGTTCAGCGTGCCGACGGAACGCTCGGCACCAAGCTTCCTGACAGCATGCTTGGCGCCTTTGGCGAGGCTAAGGCAGTCGAGGCCTTTGAGCTCTCTTGCGAGTCGGGCAAGGTCGAGCAGGTGCTCGCCGCGGATGCCGGTTCCACCTATATGCTCGATGCCGACATCGAGCTCGCCGGTGACGCTGCCGGCTTCTCGGTGAAGCTTGCCGAGGACGCCGAGTCCGGTCTTGCCTATGAGTTCCGCGCCAACCTGCGTGAGGGCAAGCTCGAGTTTACGGCGGCCCCCCAGTATCCGTGGTTCCAGGTCAACAACATGGGCCTCGAGCGTCCGTTGTTCTTTAAGGGCGAGGGCACTCATCATGTGCGCCTGGTCGTTGACGACGATATCGCGACCATCTTTGTCGATGATGTTGCGCTTAACGCGCGCTTCTGCAATAAGCAGGGCCAGGGTGTGGCGCTGACGGTCACCGACGGTACGCTCAAGTGCGCAAATGCAACGATCGCGTCTCTGTAATGGCATCAAAACGTTTTATGATTTCGTAAGGGAATGGAGAGGAACATGGACTACAAAGTAGTGTCTCAGCAAGTCGTCGATAACGTCGGCGGTCTGGAGAACATCGAGGGCGCCACGCATTGCGTTACGCGTCTGCGTCTGGTGCTCAAGGATACGAGCAAGTACAACAAGGCCGAGCTCGAGAACATCGATGGCGTCAAGGGCGTGCTGTACAACAGCGGCCAGCTCATGATCATCTTCGGTACCGGTACCGTCAACAAGGTCTACGATGAGTTTATGGCTCTGACGGGCGTTAAGGAGATCAGCGCTTCCGAGGTCAAGGGCGCCGAGGCGGACAAGAAGGGCAAGTTCTTCTCGGTCCTCAAGGTATTCTCGGACATCTTTATCCCCATCATTCCCGCTTTCGTCGGCGCTGCTATCATCATCGGCCTTAAGTCGCTGATCGTTGCCAACGGCCTCTTTGGCATGGAGGGCAGCCTCGCCGACCACAGCGAGTTCCTCAAGAACCTCGCAAGCTTCTTTGCCATTATTGCCACCACGTTTGACTACCTGCCTGTCCTGGTTATGTATAGCGCGGTCAAGCGTTTTGGCGGCAACCCGATCCTGGGTATCCTCGTCGGTATCGTCATGGTTCACCCGAGCCTTATGAACCGTAACGCGTTCGTTATGGATCCGTCGGGTGCTGAGTACTGGAACTTTGGTCCGCTCTCCATCCCCATGGTTGCTTTCCAGGGCGGCGTGTTCCCTGCAATCCTGACTGCCTGGTTTATGGCCAAGGTCGAAAAGATTGCCCAGAAGTACATCCCCGAGGTCGTCTCGTTTGTCTTTGTCCCGACCGTTACCCTGATTCTTGCTAACGTTGCCCTGTTCACCGTGTTCGGCCCGCTCGGCAACCTGATCGGCGACGTCCTCGCTGGCGTAATCGATGTCCTGTACAACAGGATGGGCGTCTTTGGCGCCTTTGTCTTCGCCGCGTTCCTGCAGCCGCTCGTCGTTACCGGTACGCATCAGTTCATCCAGGGTATTGAGGCCAACCTCGTTGCCACGACCGGCTTCAACTACATCCAGGCCATCTGGTCGGTTTCCATCATCGCCCAGGGCGGCGGCGCCATCGGCATGTATCTCATCCACAAGAAGCACTCCAAAGAGCGCAACATCTGCATGTCGTCCTTTATCCCGACGCTGGTCGGTATCTCCGAGCCCGCAATCTTTGCTGCAAACATGCGCTACTCGATCATCCCGTTCGTCTGCGCTTGCATCGGTGCAGGCTGCGGCGGTGCCTTCGTGAAGCTCTTTGAGGTGCGCGCTATCGGTCAGGGTCTGACCGGTGTGCTTGGCCTGCTCATCGTTACGCCCGAGACGCTCGTGTGGTATGTGGCCGGCAATCTCATCGCCTTTATCGTGCCGATCGTCTTGATCTTTGCCTACAACAAGGCAAAGGGCGTGCCGACCACCGATGAAGAGGGCGCTGGCGCCGGCTTCGACGTTAGCTTCTAGTTGAGCCGTTCAGCGTAATCTGAGGATAAGTCCATTTGGGGAAGGGCGTTCGACTCGTGTGAGTCGAGCGTCCTTCCCCATAGACGAGAAAGTCAACGGCGATGTTTAATCAAAAAAATAAGGTGACATGCGC
>DBEXMY010000178.1:0-2594 GCA_048168905.1 Collinsella sp.
GATGATGACGAGATCGGGGATGCGCTCCGAGCGCTCCGCCGCATCCATGGCATCTCCCTTGTGCATGTGTTGCCTCCCGAAAACACGCGCGGGACCCAGCAACCCGGATCCCGCGCGGTCAATTGCCTATATTGAGTATACCGCCCCGAGCGGATACGAGGCCTGTCTTACGCCTCAAGCGCAGCCTTGAACCAACTCGTAATACTCGTAGGGTGCGTGATGGCGGTGCCGACGACAACGGCCCAGGCGCCAGCATCGATCGCGGCGCGAGCCTCCTCGGGCGTATGCACGCGACCCTCGCAAATGATGGGAAGGCCGGGGAATTCCTCGGTCGCCTGACGCAGAAGCGGCAGATCGGGGCCATCGGCCATGGTACAGTCGATGGCGGCGACACCGTGAGAAAGCGTGGTGGATACCAGGTCGAAGCCCATAATAACCGCACGGCGAATGTCCTCGATAGTGGCACAATCCGCCATCAGGAGCACACCCTCCTCGTGCAGCGGGCGGAAGGTATCCTCAACCGACTTGCCGTCGGGACGCGGACGATCGGTGGCGTCGATCGCCACGATATCGGCACCGGCAGCAACGCAGGCGCGAGCGTGACGCAGCGTCGGCGTGATATAAACGCCCTCGTGCCCATCCTTCCACAGGCCGATGACGGGAACCTCACAGCGACCCTTAATGGCGGCAATGTCGGCAAGGCCCTGGCAGCGAATGGCGGCGGCGCCGCCAAGCTCGCAAGCGCGAGACATTTGAGCCATGGTCTCGGGCGTACGAAGCGGCTCGCCCATATACGCCTGAACGCTCACGACGAGCTTGCCCTTCAGGGACTGGATCAAAGGATCAACGGTCATGTTCGACTCAACCTTTCTCAAAACAGCCTTCTGAGACGCCGCACCTTGACGTTCAAACCGTCGCTCGCGTACCGAAGTACGCTTCGCTCCTCTTTCACGTCAATCTGCGGCACCTCAGAAGGCACACTTGGTAGTTATGTTTACTTCAACGAGGCAAGAAGATGCTCAGCGGCACCGATGAGCGGAGCATCGCCCTCCAGAGAACCGATGAGGATCGGTGTGTTCTGAAGCGGATCGAGCGCCTGGCTGGCATAGCCCTCGTGCACCGAATCCTTCCACGTCTGCGAACGCCAATCGGGACCTTGGTGAA
Organism: Collinsella sp.; assembly: GCA_048168905.1. Classification (GTDB taxonomy): domain Bacteria; phylum Actinomycetota; class Coriobacteriia; order Coriobacteriales; family Coriobacteriaceae; genus Collinsella. Next base: position 1,165 of record DBEXMY010000178.1, read on the forward strand.
TCACGCCGCCCGAAAGCACGATGACCTCAGGGTCCAGGATGTTAGCGAGCGAGCCCAAGCTGGCCCCCAGCGCAAAGCCGGCGTCATGGATGACCTCGGTCGCCTTTGCGTCGCCCGCACGGCACAGGTCGTTCACATCGCGACCGACCGAAGGACGGCTGGGGTCGACGCGGCCAAAACGCTCATCGTACATTCGACCAATGGAAGTGCCCGAAGCAACCGACTCCAGATGGCCGGAACGCCCGCAGGCGCAGGGAATGCCGGCGGCAGCCGAGCACTCGATGTGGCCCATATGGCCGGCAGCACCATGGAAGCCCTGCATCACGCGGCCGTTCTCGACATATGCGCCGCCGATGCCCGTACCGATGCCAAGACACAAGACGGAGAACTTGCCCTTGCCGACGCCCCAGTGGGCCTCGCCCAGAGCATGAGCCTGCACGTCGCCTACGACGGCAACGGGAAGACCGAGGTCCTCGCGCAGACGCGGCCCCAACTGAACGCCGGACCAGCCGGGCATGATCTCATTGGCATACGCGATGGCGCCCGTCTTGGGATCGACGACGCCGGCGGCACCGATACCGACGCCAAGGACCTCGACATCGGGATTCGCCTCGAGAGCAGCCTTGATGGACGCCTCGATACGCTGGAAGACGGCCTCGCCGCCCTCCTGGGCCTCGGTAGGAACCTCGGCCTCAAAAACGGGATGGGGCACACTACCGTCAGCCGGGTACTCCATGATGGCAGTCGCGATCTTAGTTCCGCCGATATCGACAGAGCAGACGTACTTGTTCTCCATGTCGCTCTCCTTAGGAGATATAAACAACTACAGGAAATGCGCCGTCAGGCTAGCCGTCACAGCGCGGTAAAGGTTTTCCAGGTGCCCGAGATCGCCGAGAAGCCGTGTGGCCATTGACCTAATGGGTCATGGCCGCACGGTTGAACGGCGAGGTCGGGTGCCTGGGAAAGCTTTAAAGGAGGCCGTTGTCCTGGAGGACCTTCTTAATCGCCTCGACGTTCTCGCCGGTCATGGCCTTCACCGGGCGCGGCATGGTCGGGCTGTCGAAGATACCCATGAGGTTCATAGCGGTCTTGAAGGCGCCGACGCCACCGGCATAGCCCTGGACGCCCGAGGTGACATCCCAGATGTGCGAAATCTCATTGAGGCGATCCTGCTCGGCCTTGACGGTAGCCCAGTCACCAGCCTGAGCGGCCTTCCACTGACGCACGTAGCCCTCGGGCTCAACGTTGGCGAGACCCGGGACGGAACCGTCGGCGCCACCGCGGTAGGCGCCGTCGACAACAACCTCGTGACCGGTGAGGATGCTCATCGGATGGCCGTTCTTCTCGTTCTCCTGAACGAGGTAGCGGAACGAGATGTCATCACCCGAGGAATCCTTGACGCCAGCAAGGACGCCCTCGGCGCCGAGCTT
>DBEXMY010000179.1:0-21222 GCA_048168905.1 Collinsella sp.
CCCAACCATACTAAAAAAACGCCAAAACATAACCGCAGGTAGAACGCCTGCGATTTTTCATGAAAAGCGGGTATGGTCGGGGGTATCGGGTCAAACGTAGTAGATGGGCCGATTTCGTGGCGAGCGGTTCCGGCTGATCCCTTGGGGACGGAGGAAAACGGATCATTTTGGTCCCGTGAGGCTAGCGGAGGCACTCGTGCAGGGCCGCCCGAACAAAACTATGCCGGTTTACGGGGCTGAGTCACGAGTCCCCAACCATGCCGATATTCGTGAAAATAAAATCGCAGGTAGACGAGCCGTCATTTTGCAGAAAACGCGGGTATGGATGGGGGTCCTGAGTTTAGCCCCGTAAACCGGCATAGTTTTGAAATGGTATTAAATCGGTGGCAGCCATTTTGCTATGCCGGGGCGGTCAGTCGTTGGGCAACTACCCTCGCAGGTAGGCGATGGCGATCTGCGTGCGGTTGCGCAGGCCCATCTTTGCAAGGATCGAGCTGATGTGGTTGCGCACGGTGCCTTCGCCCATGTAGGCGGTGGCGGCGATCTCCTTGTTGTCGAGGCCGCGGGCGATGAGCTCGGCGACTTCGAACTCGCGGTCGGTTAGGCCGGCAAAGGCTGTGGGCCGGCGGGGCGCGTCGGCTTCGGTGCCCGCCCCATTAAAATCGATATCCTCGATCGCCTTGCCCTCGAGCACGCGTTTGCCATCCATGACCTGTGCCAACGCCGGCGGAATGGCGGCGACATCGGTCTTGATCAGGTAGCCGCGGGCGCCCAGTTTAAGCGCCGACACAATGTACTCGTCATCCGAGAATGTTGTCAGAAACACCACGCGCGCCGTGGGGTCGCGCTCAAGGATTTCGCGTGCCGCCGAAAGTCCGTCGCGCCCCGGCATCTGGATGTCGAGCAGCGCGATATCGGGTGCGTACTCGGCGTAGAGCGCCACCGCATCGTTGCCGTTGGCACCGGTGCCCACCACTTCGATCTGCGGCTGGGCGCCCAAGATAATCTTGAGCGAATCGACCACCAAGCGGTCGTCGTCGACAACGATGAGCCTCATCGGCCCTCATCTCCTTGCTGTTTGGGAACGGTGGCAAACACGCGCCAGCCGCCGGCGCTGGCACGCGGGCCGGCGGTGAAGGCGCCGCCAAGCGCCTCGATGCGCTCGCGCATGGAGGCGAGCCCCATGCCCTCCGCAGCGCCGCGGCCGCTTGCTTGGACCCCGCCCGCGCCATCGTCGGTAACGACAAGCTGGTAAAACGACGGATGCTCCATGCACCGCACGGTAATGGTTTTGGCATGGGCGTGGCGCATGGCGTTGGAAAGCGCCTCGCGCAGCACCGCCGCAAAGCAGTTGGCGACGTTGGCGGGTGCATGCTCGGCCAAAACTTCAAGCTCAATCTGCGGGCCGCCGTCCGAGCGCGCGCCTTCAACAATGCGTTCGAGCTGCACGGAAAGGTCGACGGCGTTGTTGTTGAGCGCGTGGACGCTGGTGCGCACAAGCTGGAGCGCCTCGTCAACCGTGCGTTTGACGTCGGCGAAATCGGCGGCAACCCTGGGCTCGTCGGCGTGGACCACGCGTAGGGCTTCGGCCTGCAGTGAAGCGCGCGTGAGCTGGTGCCCGACGTTATCGTGGATCTCGCGCGCGATGCGGGCGCGTTCGGCGAGCGTCGCGAGCTCGACTTCGTAGTCCTGGCGGTCGGCGAGGTCGCGGTTGCGCGCTTCGAGCGCGAGGGCTCGTTCTTGTAGCTCGTCGCGGGTACGGCGCATGCGCTGTTGCTCGCGCTCCAGTTGGGCGGTACGTAGCGATAGCAAGGTGGCGGCAACCGAAAGGATGGCGGTCGGCAGGAGCGTTCGGGTGGTGAGCGCGCCGCCGCGAAGGTCCGCGACAAGCGCGCAGACAAACACGGCGCCAATCGCCAGCGCGGGCCAGATGCGTTCACGGCGCACGCGCCGCGCGATGTCATAGAGAGCGAGAGGCGCAAACGGCACAAACGGCGGTATGAAGACGGCCGCGATGATGTAGACGTAGCTCGCGGCCTCGCTTGCGCGGCGCGCGTGTTCCTCCTGTGCGACCTCGGCCAGCGAGGTGGCAATAACGCCAAGGCAAAACGCCGCGACCATGCGGGCATCCACAGCAAGACCCATGGCGGCCGCAATACAGCACGCCAGCACGATCGATTTGTCGAAAAGCCTGTTCATATGGGTATTGTACGCGAAGCCGCGCGTGGTGGAGGGACCGCCTACGCAACCGTGACATTCCTCCCGCGCGGCAAATCGGGGACGTCGGCAGACCGTGCGACCAAGCCCCACACTCGTGACAAAGCTCACTGGCGCGTGCCGGCGGCTCCTGCGATGATGCAATCATGCCGGGCCGCAATCAACAGAAGGGCCGCCTCATGGCAGACATCGTCCACGTCGAAAACCTCGTCAAGCGCTATGACGGCCTTATTGCGCTCGACCACTTTAACCTGAGCATCGCCCCCGGCGAGATCTTTGGCCTGCTGGGCCCCAACGGCTCGGGCAAGACCACGTCCATCAACTGCATTTTGCAGCTGCTTGCCTACGACAAAGGCACCATTGAGCTGTTCGGCGAGCCCATGGCGCCCGCCCGCTACGACCTCAAGCGCCGCATCGGCGTGGTGCCGCAGCAGGTGGCGGTGTTTGACGAGCTCACGGTGCGCGAGAACATCGACTATTTCTGCAGCCTCTACGTCAACGACCGCAAGCACCGCCGCGCGCTGGTGAACGAGGCGATCGACTTTGTCGGGCTGGGCGACTTTGCCAAGTTCCGCCCCGGCAAGCTCTCGGGCGGCCTGGCGCGTCGCCTCAACATCGCCTGCGGCATCGCGCACAAGCCCGAGCTCATCTTCTTTGACGAGCCCACGGTGGCGGTCGACCCACAGAGCCGCAACGCCATCCTGGAGGGCATCTGCCGCTTGCGCGACGAGGGCGCCACAGTGGTGTATACCAGCCATTACATGGAGGAAGTCGAGCAAATCTGCAGCCGCATCATGATCATGGACGGCGGGCGCGTGCTGGCGCAGGGCACCAACGACGAGCTCAAGCGCATGATTCAGATGGGCGAGCGCGTGACTGTCGAGGTTGGCGCCGTAGAGACCGCCACGGTCGAGCGGCTGCGCGCCCTCGAGCACGTGCTTTCGGTTGAGCTGTCCGGCGGCGAGATCGTCTGCACCTGCGAAGCGAGCCCGCACAATTTGGTCGACATCCTCGACACGCTGCGCGCCGCCGATGTGGCGCTCGGCCGCGTGTGGAGCGAGCCACCGACCCTCAACGACGTGTTCCTCGAGATCACCGGCCGCGAGCTGCGCGACTAGGGGGCAGTCATGTTCAACACCATCATCACTACGGTCAAGACGCTGCTGCGCCGGCCGAGCACGTGGGTCTGGGGCGCTCTCTTTCCCATCGTACTTTCCACGATGTTCATGTTTATGTTTGCGAACCTCAGCTCCGACGGCACGGTCGACCCGGTGCCGGTGGCCGTCGTGGCGGACGAGGCTTGGGACGCTTCGACCTTTAAGGGCGTGGCGACGTCGCTTGCCAAGGAAGGCGGCGATCAGCTGCTCGAGATCCACGAGCTCGACGACGCAGCCGATGCGAACCGTGCGCTTAAGGCCGGCGAGGTCGCGGGCATCTATGCGGTCGACGATGCGGGCACGCCCAAACTCACGTTGCTTTCGAGCTATGGCAGCTCGCGTGCGACGTCGGTGCTCACCGACCGCAGTATTCTGGAGACGGTGGCAAGCTCGTATACACAAAATGCCGAGCTCATGTCCCAGATTGCCCAGGACAACCCGGCGGCGCTCGCCGACCCGGAGGCGGTTGCGCGCGCCCTGTCGCTCGAAGGTGGCACCCGCCGCGTAAGCCTGACGCGCACCACGCCCGACGGCACGGTCATCTACTATTACGCGCTCTTTGGCCTGGTAGCGATGATGTCTGCCGAGTTTGCCGCCTTGAGCGTCGTCGATCTGCAGCCCAATCTGTCGGGCCTTGGCGCGCGTCGCTGTGTGGGCGGTCTTTCCAAGACGGCGTCGCTGGCCGGTATCTTTGTGGGCTCGTGGTTGGTCTCCTTTGCCTCGATGACGATCGCAATCGGCTACGTGCGCCTGGTCGTGGGCGTCGACTTTGGCGGGCGCGAGGGGCTGTGTTTGGTGGGCGGCGCCGCTTCCGCGCTTGCCGCCACGGGCCTGGGGCTCTTTGTGGGCACGCTTCCCGTTAAGGGCGGCAAGGCGTCCAAGTCCGGCATCCTCACGGGCTTTGCTACCACGTGCGCCCTGTTCGCCGGCCTCTACGGCGAGCCGGCGATGGCGCTTGCCGACGACGTCGCCCGCGCCTGCCCGGCCGAGTGCTGGTTCAACCCCGTCAAGCTCATCTGCGACATGTTCAATCGCCTGTATTTCTTTGAGGACCTGGGGCCCTTCGCTGTTCGCGCGGGCGCGCTCGTCCTGATGGCCCTGGTGTTTGTCGCCGCCGCTACGCTGATCTTTGGAAGGAGTCGCTATGAGCACCTTTAAGACCGCGCTTCGCATGGCGCTGGCGCACCCGTTCTACCTGCTTATCTATACGGTGTTCATCTCGCTCATGGGCGTATTCATCGCGGCATCGGTGAGCTGGAACTCGTCGCAGCTCACCGAGTACAAGCCCTACGATGCTAACGTGATCGTGGTCGACCGCGACGACAGCGACCTTTCGCGTGCGCTTACCAAGCATCTGGGTTCGCGTTTTGAGCTGGTCACGGGCATCGGCGACGATACGTACGACCTTGCGGACGCGCTCTCCAAGAGCAACAGCGCCAAGGGCAGCGCCGACTGCGTGTTCTTTATCCCGGAGGAGTTTGAGGACGACCTCGTTGCGGCTGCCCGCGCGGGGGAGGCCCTGCCCAAGCTCGACGTGACCTACGGTTCCGGCACCATGGCGGCGGCGCTTTCGTCTGCCGAGGCCTCGCGCTGGATCTCGCTCGCGGGCACTGCGGCGGCGCTTGAGCCCGCTGCTTCTAACGGCGACGTTGCCAAGGCCGCCGAGCATGCCGCTGCAAAGCGCGCGGAGGTCCAGATCGAGCAGGTCAAGGTCGACTCGACGGCTGCCGCCACGCTCGAGTCGTATTTCAACTTTGGCGCGTACGCGATTATCTCGTCGGTCATCGTATCGGTGGGGTTGGTGTTCTCGGGCATGAACGAGCCCGAGCGCGTGCGTCGTATGGATGCCTGCCCGGTCTCCGAGCACCAGCGCTCGCTTGCCGTGTTCGCGGCTGCCGCAGTGCTCACCGTCTGCATCTGGTTTGTGTCGAGCATGATGGGCGTCGTGGGCTTTGCCGGCGCGGTTGCCGAGGTCGGCGTGGGTCGTGTGTGCCTGGCGCTGGCGGCGACGTTTGCCCTGGCGTGCACGCCTCTGGCCGTTGGCTTTGCCCTTTCGAGCCTGGGTGCGCGTGAGGAGCTGCTCAACGGTGTGGGCAACCTGCTCGGCATGCTCATGATGTTTTTGGGCGGCGCTTGGATGCCGCTGTCGCTCATGGGCTCGGCCGTGCAGACGGTGGCGCACTTTGTGCCGACGTATTGGGTGAACGACGCGATCGGCAAGGCGCTTGCTTCGGACCTGACGTCTGCCGTGTTGGGCGACATCGCCTGCGACCTGGGCGTCACCGTGCTCTTCGCCGCCGCCATTGCCGCCGTAGGCCTGGCCCTCTCACGCGCCAAATCCCGCGCCTAGTCTGAAATAAATCCTAGGCCTCGCCCCAAAATAGTTCACCAAGGTTTACTATTACGTTCATAAAGTAGTACGAGGCTAACAATGGGGGATACCATGGCAACGCAGGAAGCCTACGTCCAGGTTAAGGATCTCAAAAAGCACTACGGCGACGGTGATGCGCGCCTGACGGTACTCGATGGCATCGACGCGTCCATCAACCGCGGCGAGATCTGCGTCATGCTGGGGCCCTCGGGCTCGGGCAAGTCGACCTTTCTCAACCTGATCGGCGGCCTGGAGGATGCCGACGGCGGTTCCATCATGGTGGACGGCTGCGACCTCACGGTGCTCAAGCCTACCGACCTTGGCGAGTATCGACGCCGTGAGCTGGGTTTTGTCTTCCAGTTCTACAACCTGGTGCCCGATCTCACCATCAAGGAGAACATCGAGGTCACGGCGCACCTGTCCAAAAACCCGCTCAATGTCGACGGCCTGCTGCGTTCGCTGGGCCTCTACGAGCACCGCAACAAGTTCCCGCGCCAGGTTTCGGGCGGTCAGCAGCAGCGCTGTGCCATCGGTCGCGCGCTGGTCAAAAACCCGGGCCTGCTGCTGTGCGACGAGCCTACCGGCGCGCTCGACTACAAGACCTCCAAGGAAATCCTGCAGCTCATGGAGGATGTCAATCACGAGTACGGCTGCACCATCATCATTGTCACCCACAATGCCGCCATCGCGCGCATGGCCAATCGCGTGCTGCGCCTGCGCGACGGGCGCATCGTCGAGGATGAGCTCAACGATGCGCCCGTCGCGGCCGCCGAGCTCGATTGGTAGGCGGCGCCATGACACCTCTCGCAAAACGTCTCCCGCGCGAGCTGCGCCGCAATATCGGCAAGTACCTGGGCATCTTTTTGCTTATGTGCGGAAGCATCGCTCTCACCTCGGGCTTTTTGCTCGCAGCGCATTCCATCGGCTGCCTTATCGACGACATGCGCGATGCGTACACGATTGAGGACGGCCGCGTGACCACCTCCTTCGAGGCTACCGACGATCAACTCAAGGGCGCCGAGGATGCGGCCGGCGACGTCGGCGGCGTCACGCTCTACAAGAATTTCTCCATCGACGCCATCATCAAAAAGACCGCCGGCGACGATGGCACCAAGCGCACGCTGCGCACCTATGCGCACCGCACTGAGGTCGATATCGCGTCCTACTGCGAAGGCAAACAGCCCAAGGCAGACGACGAGGTGGCCATCGACCGCGTCTTTGCCACCAACAACGACCTCGCCGTGGGCGACAAGGTCGAGCTCGAGGGCCGCATCTACACCATCTGCGGCATCATGACCCAGCCCGACAGCCAGGCGCTGTTCCTCAACAATTCGGACTTTACGGTGAACACCATCACCTATGGCGTGGCCGAGGTCAGCGACGCCGGCTTTGCCGTGCTCGAGGATGCCGGTGGCGCACCCGCCTACACCTACTCCTTTACCTTTAACGACCGCGACCTCTCCACCGCGGACCGCATCGACGCCGAGCAGGATATGGTCGAGGCGCTGACCGATGCCGATGCGCGCGTGGACGATCTGATCGATGCCGATTCCAACCAGGGCATTGGCTATGCGCGCGACGACGTAGACGGCGACTCCATGATGTGGATGACGCTACTCGACATCATCATCGTGATCATGGCGTTTGTCTTCGTGGTCCTTACCGACGCCACCATCGAGGAGGAGAGCGCCATCATCGGCACGTTGCTCGCCAGCGGCTATCGTCGACGCGAGATCGTGCTGCACTACCTGGCACTTCCCGCCATTGTGGGCGTGGTCGCGGCGCTTTTGGGCACTGCGCTCGGCGTTGTGTTCTTTACCGAGCCCATGCGCAGCCTCTATTACGGTTCGTACAGCCTGCCGCCCTTCCAGGTGTACTGGAGCTGGGAGATCTTTGTGAAGTGCGCCGTGGTTCCCGCCGCCGCACTCATCCTCATCACGCTGGTTGGTCTGCTTCGCAAGATGGGCAAGACGCCGTTGCAGTTCCTTCGTCACGAGGCGAGCGGCAAATCGGGCATCAAGCGCGGCCTGCAGCTGCCGGAGCGCATGGGTTTTGTTTCCCGCTTCCGCCTGCGCATTTTCCTGCGCAACCTGGGTAACTTCGCCACGCTCTTCGTGGGTATCGCGTTTGCGTCGCTGCTGCTGCTCTTTGGCCTAGCGATTCTGCCCACAATGACGCACTATGCGGATAACCTCGAGACGAGCCTGGTCGCCGAGCATCAGTACACGCTCAAGGCGCCGCTGGAGCTCGAGGGCACTGCCGAGGAGCGCGAGCAGTGGTCGGCACTCGAGCGTCTGCAGTCGGTTGACGGCGCGCTGCTTTCTGCCGCTCAGGATGCCGATGACGAGCTTGACGACGCGGCCGATGCGGCGCAGACGGCAGCCGATGCCGCGACCGCATCTCCGTCTGCCGAGAGCCTGGCCGCGGCGCAGGACGCGCTTGCCAAGGTCCAGGACAAGAAGGATGCGCTTTATGCGCGCCTCGATGATCTTGCCGATGCCCTCGGCTGCAACCGTGACGAGGCTATCGACCTGATTGACAAGGCCTCTAAGATCGACACTGACAACGACGATATCCACCCGGTCAACACGACCGACAACGGCGCGGGCGCAATCGCGCAGGCCGAGAAATATGCCGTTTACCAGCTGCAATACAACCGCGGCGATGGTAATGGCGAGGAGACGATTTCCGTCTACGGCATCTCGCCCGATTCGCGCTATTGGAAAGACCTCAACGTGGGCGATGGGCGCGTCGTCTTTGGCGGCGGTCTGCTCGATAAGTTTGGCTGGAGCGAGGGCCAGAAGGTCACGCTCAGCGACAAGTACGAGGGCGAGCATTATTCCCTTGAGTACGCGGGCAAGGATTGTGCCTGGGGCTCAAAGTCGGACATGAATATCTATATGAGTGTCGACGACTTTAACGAGCTGTTCGGCAACGACGCCGCCTATTTTAACGGCTATGTGAGCAACGAGAAGCTCGACCTCGACGCGCGCTACTTTGCCGGCGACACCACGCCCGACGACATGCGTGCCGTGGGCGACCAGTTCATCGGCATGATGAGCAAAATGATTGGCATGATGGTTGGGCTTGCAGTGTTCATCTTCTTGCTGTTTATGTATCTGCTGACCAAGGCTGTGATCGACCACAGCGCCCGCTCGATCAGCTACATGAAAGTCTTTGGCTATCGCGATAGCGAGATCTCGCATCTGTACATCCGCTCGATCACGCTGTGCGTGGCGGCGTCGCTCGTGCTGAGCCTGCCCGTGATCATCGGCTCGCTCACGGCCATCTTCCGCTCGATGCTGCTCGCCTACAACGGCAATATTGAGATCTACGTGCCCGCTTGGTCTATGGCTGCATGCGTCGGCATTGGCTTTGTGACCTACCTGGTCGTGGCGCTGCTGCACGCGCGCTCCATCAAGCGCGTCAGTCTGGCCGAAGCCCTCAAAGTCCAAGAGTAGTCATTTAAGAACGTTCCCAATGACTAGGTGCCGTACTTGACTTTAACTCTGCTTTAACTGGTACCATCCTCTATGTCTGTAACGCCATATAGACCGAGGGGATATATCTATGACCGCAGCCGCACCCGCCGCACCCGCTAAGGTGTACTTCACTAACCTGCGCACGCATGCTCGCGAGAGCCAGCTCGACAAGCTCAAGCGCCTCATCCGTCACGCCGGTATCGAGCAGATCGACTTTGAGAACAAGTTCGTCGCCATCAAGATTCACTTTGGCGAGCTGGGCAACCTGAGCTTTTTGCGCCCCAACTACGCCCGCGCCGTCGCGGATGTCGTGAAGGAGCTGGGCGGCAAGCCCTTCCTCACCGACTGCAATACGCTCTATGTGGGTAGCCGCAAAAACGCGCTCGAGCACATCGATACCGCCTACCAGAACGGTTTTACCCCGTATGCCACGGGCTGCCAGATCATCATCGCCGACGGCCTCAAGGGCACCGACGAGGCGCTCGTCCCGGTCGAGGGCGGCGAGTACGTGCGCGAGGCCAAGATCGGTCAGGCTCTCATGGACGCCGATATCGTGATCAGCCTCACCCACTTTAAGGGCCATGAGCAGGCCGGCTTTGGCGGCGCCATGAAGAACCTGGGTATGGGAGGCGGCAGCCGTGCCGGCAAGATGGAGCAGCATGCCGCCGGCAAGCCGAACGTCTCGACCGAGCACTGCGTTGGCTGCCGTGCCTGCGAAAAGATTTGCGCGCACAACGCTGTCTCGTTCGACGGCACCCGCGAGCGCGAGCTTGCCAACGGCAACACCCGCACGGTGCACGTGGCCACCATCGACCACGATCGCTGCGTGGGCTGCGGACGCTGCATTGCGGCATGCAACCAGGACTGCATCAAGCCCGGCTATGACGCCGCGGCCGACGTGCTCAACTGCAAGATCGCCGAGTATACAAAGGCCGTTGTCGACGGCCGCCCGAGCTTCCACATCTCGCTTGCCATGGACATCAGTCCCAACTGCGACTGCCATCCCGAAAACGACACACCTATCGTCAACGATATCGGCATGTTCGCGAGCTTCGACCCGGTCGCCATCGACCAGGCCTGCGCCGATGCCGTCATGGCGTCCGAGCCGCTGCCCAACACCGAGCTCACCGATAGCGCGGCCAAGATGGAGCATAACCACGAGCATCTGGAGGGCGAGCAGGCGCACGACCCCTTCTGCATTACGCATCCCGACACCGACTGGCGCGTGTGCATCGCGCATGCCGAGAAGATCGGCTTGGGCACGAGCGAGTACGAGCTCATCGAGGTCAAGTAGCGTCTAGCTATTGGACAAATCAAGCGCTTTTGTAGCGCAGCGTTAGCAAAAGCCGCCCGTGAGCACAGTGCCCACGGGCGGCTTTTCGGAAGTGCGGTGAAAAATCGAATACCGCCGACCACAAACCGATTTTTGGCAACAAAACCCCTGATAAATCGTTGATAAAACTGCGGTCTGGTCGGCAGTTCCAGATTTTGCCGCATACTTCCGAAAATAGGGGGTCAGATAAAGCCCCAGACGTTGCTTTTTGCCTAAAAATACTCGTCGAGGAAGTTGTTGACCGTGTTCCAGTAGAGCTCGGGGTCAACTTGCACACTCTTGGCGTGGGTGGCGCCATGGATGGTGAGCTTTTGCTTGACCTTGCTGGCGCACGCCTCGTAGTTTTGGTCGAGCATACTGTACGGCACAAAGGTGTCCTGGTCGCCGTGGATAAACAGCATGGGAACCGTCGCGTGTTTGAGTTGCTCCACACTGCTCGCCTTATGAAAGTCGTAGCCCGCGCGCACGTTGCATACCAAGTTTGCTACATCGAGCAAGGGAAAGCTGGGCAGGCCGAACACGTCCTTGAGCTGCAGAGAAAACTCGTCCCAGACACTCGTATAACCGCAGTCCTCGATAATGCATTTCACGTTTGCGGGCAGAGATTCCCCCGCGACGTTCATGGCGGTTGCCGCACCCATCGACTCACCAAAGACCAGGATGCGCGCCTCGGGGTCGGCCTGAACAATTCGCCCGATCCATGCGATAACATCGAGCCGCTCGGGCCAGCCCATGCCGATATAGTCGCCGCCGGAACGCTCGTGGGCGCGGGCGGCAGGCGCGAGTACGTTCATGCCGCGGTCGTGGAAGCGCTTGGCGTATCGGGCCATGCCGATGGGCTCGTTGGTATATCCATGCAGGCAGACGGCGTAGTCGTGCGTGCTCTCCGACGCGGCAAAATACCAGGCGGCAAGCTCGGTCCCGTCGTCCGCGGTGAGGCTGCTGCTCTCGCGGTTCTCTTTAAACCACGCCCGCGCCTCGGTTTCCTCGGCATCCGGCTGCTCACCTTTTTTGTCGTTCTTGCTATCCTGCATCATCTTCATGGTGTACGGCGCTTGGGGGTTCAGGGCAAAGTCAAACAGAAAGTTGCCGGCAAACCCCAGCAGCGCTACAACGAACACCAGCGCAACGATGCCGGCTATCTTGAGCTTTCGATGGGAACGTGCGTTTTGAGCCATGCGGTATTCTCCTATAAGATGTTAATACGTCAACATTTAATGCAAGCGGATTATGGACGTTCGCCGTTGATGCGTCAACAGGCAAAGAATGGGTAAACAAAGGGTCGCGTATGGTGCAAATTTCGCACGTACCTAGACGCTTTGATATAGTGTTGAGAACTCTTTACGTTGGAGGATGTAACCGGCATGTCCGATTCGAGCGACAGTTCTAAGCCGCGACCCAAGACCGCGGCCGTTCCACACTACACGGTGGGCGAGGAGATCATGAACTCCGTCACCCATGGTGTCGGCTGCCTGCTGGGTATCGCGGGTCTGGTGCTCCTGATCGTATTCGCCGCCCTGCGCGGCGGAGGCCCGGCCCACATGGCCGCGGCGATTGTCTATGGTGTCAGCATTATCCTCGAATACCTAGCCTCCACGCTCTACCACGCGATTCAGCCCGCGGGCGCCAAGCGCGTGTTCCGCATCATCGACCACAGCTGCATCTACCTGCTCATAGCCGGCAGCTATACCCCGTTTTGCCTCATCACGCTCGCAAACGACGGCGGCCCTGCGCTGTTCTTTGCCGTATGGGCCATCGCCATTATCGGCATCGCCCTCGAGTGCTTTATGCGCGAGCGTCAACCGCACTGGGTAAGTGGCCTGGTCTACCTGCTGATGGGTTGGCTCGTCGTCTTTAAGCTGCCCGAGCTCGTGGCGCTGCTCAACCCCGTGGCACTTGCCCTGCTCGCCGTCGGCGGCGTGTGCTACACCGCGGGCGTGCCGTTCTATATCGCCAAAAACGTGCGCTATCTGCACAGCGTGTTTCACCTGTGGGTACTCGCCGGCAGCATCTTCCAGTTCATGGCGGTGATCCTCTTCGTAATCTAGCGACCACGCCAGCGCCCGTGCCCCCGCTCGGTCGCCAGTGCAATTGCCGTATCCGCCACCAACGTTTTACCCTAACGTCCCGAATCTTGGAGGTTCGAGAAACTCCCGATGGACATAACCATCTCCCTTATCACCACCCTCGTTTTGACCCTCATCAACGGCTACTTCTCCATGTCCGAGATGGCGCTCACCACGGCAAAGCGCGCCGTGTTGGAGCACGAGGCCGAGGAAGGCGACAAGCGCGCCGAGCGTGCCATTAAGCTGGCTGCCGACTCCGACCAGCTGCTCGCCACCATCCAGGTTGCCATTACGCTCGTGGGCTTCGCCTCGTCCGCCGTCGCCTCGACGAGTCTGTCCGACCCGCTCGCCACGTGGCTCATGAGCTTTGGCATCGCGCCGCTCTCCGCCATCGCGTGCGGCCTGGCGCCGGTCATCATCACCGTCGCGGTCGCCTTCGTGTCCATCGTGATCGGCGAGCTCGTCCCCAAGCGCATCGGCCTGGCCAATGCCGAGGGCGTGTCCAAGCAGGTCGTGGGACCGTTGTCGTTTTTCCAAAAGATCGCCCGTCCGCTCGTGTGGCTGACCGGCGCCTGCTCCGATGGCCTGGCCCGCATCCTGCGCATCAAGAGCGCCGACGACCGTCAAAACGTCTCGGAAGAAGAGATCAAGTACATGGTCTCGGAGCAGGACGACCTGCTCGACGAGGAAAAGCGCATGATCCACGAGATCTTCGACCTAGGCGACACCGTTGCCCGCGAGGTCATGGTGCCGCGCGTGGACACCACCATGTGCGAGGACGACGAGACGGTCGCCGACGTGTTGTCCACCATGCGCCAGACCGGCTTCAGCCGCATCCCCGTCTATCACGAGGATCCCGACAACGTCGCCGGCATTGCGCACATCAAGGACCTGATCCAACCCGCGCTCGACGGCAAGGGTGACCAGCCCATCGCCGGCTTTTTGCGCGACGCCACCTTTGTGCCCGACACCAAGGACATCCTGCCGCTACTGTCCGAGATGCAGACCTCGCACGACCAGATCGTGGTGGTCGTGGACGAGTACGGCGGCACGGCCGGCATTATCACCATCGAGGATATCGTCGAGGAGATCGTCGGCGAGATCGAGGACGAGTTCGACCCCGACAACAAGTATCTCACGCGCCTTTCGCGCCGCGAGTGGCTCGTTGATGGGCGTTTTTCGTGCGATGACGCGATTGAGCTTGGTTGGCCGCTCGAGGAAAGCGATGATTATGAGACCATCGCCGGCTGGATTTTGGAGCTTTGCGACTCGGTGCCCGACATCGGAGAGGTGTTTGAGGTCGCGGGGTACAAGTTTAAAGTTCAGTCGATGCGTGGCCAGCGCATCTCGCTCATTCGCGTGATCGCTCCGGCCGAAACCGATAAGAAGGATTCCGAGTCTTCGGCAGAGAAGCCGGCGGCGTCGGGTGCGGGCTCTGTGGATCCGCACGATGGCGACGAGTAGGGCAAGGAAGAGTAGGGGAGAGTTATGGCAGGCCTGTTCAACATCCTTAAGGTCACCGTCAGCGAGGACAAGATCTGCGCGCATGTGCTGGTGAACCCCGGCATGCCGCTCATGACCTCGGAGGATATCGAGGCCACGGCGCGCGTGTATTACCTGGTGCCGGCGATTGCCAAGCACCTGTGCCTGGGTGATTCCGGTCGCGAGTTCCAGGACTGCATGGGCCAGACCGAGCTCTGCCACCTGCTGGAGCACGTGACGGTTGAGCTCATGAACGAGACCGGTCTTGCCGGTAGCATCTCGTGCGGCCGCACGCGCGTAAGCGAGCACGACGAGCGCGTCTTTGAGGTTGAGCTTTCGTGCCCCGATGACGCACTGGCCATTGGTGCGCTGTCGTCGGCCACCTTTATGATGGACTGGGCGTACCTGCACGCCGACCAGCCTGCCCCCGACGTGGAAGGCACGGTCGCGGGTCTGCGCAACCTGGTGTTGGGCATGCGCGCCGAGGCCGAGGGCAAGGATCCTCACGAGGCCGTCGCCGCTGCGAACGGCGAAGATGCTGCCGAGGACGAGGGCGCTGACGAGGGCGATGTGCCGGTCGACGCCGAGCTCGTTGCCGATGCGACCGCCGAGCCCGTTCCCGCCGAGCCCCAGGGCGTCCCCAACTTTGACGACGAGCCCCAGGTGGCGATTGATACCGAGGGCGCGGTTGCCGAGAACCACGAGGCCTCCGCTGCCGTCTTTGGCGGTGCTGCGACGGTTCCGGCAGGACCTGCGCATGAGGGCGGCCTGCCGCTCGTGGACGGCGCCGGCGAGGACCCGGGTGCCACGGTGGCCATGCCGGCTATGCCCCAGGAGTAGGCCTACGCGTTTATCACCATCACGTACCTGCGCCTTTGCCGTACGCAGATGAGCGGAGCGGCAAGTGATGCGCTGCGGGTATAATGGACAGCATTCAAACGGTGGGCACCGACGTGCCCGCAGGAGAGGAATGATCATGGGTAAGACTTTCAGCTTTGTCTCCGGCGCACTTTTTGGTGCCGCTGCCGGCGCTATTGTCGGCGTTGCTCTGGCCCCGCGCTCGGGCGCCGAGACCCGCGCCATGGCTGCCGATATCGCCAACGACGCCTGGGACAATATGCGCGACACCTACGAGCACAGCGCCGAGGAGGCCCGTGCTGCGGTGAATGACTTTGGCCCGATGGTCGACGCCAAGACCGACGACCTGCGCGCCAAGGTCGACCTGGCCCGCGAGCGCATGGACCAGCTGCGCGAGCAGCTCAACGACGCCATTTCGGGCGGCAACGTGACGCCTGCCGCCGACGTCGTGGTCGAAAACGCCGTCGAGGCTGATACCGAGGCTGCGGAGCCCTCGACCGAGGCATAATGCGCGCCGGGGATTTTGTCGGCGCCAAGATCTATCGCAAGCCTACTGAGGACAAGCGTACCAAAAAGGACGGCACACCGCGCAGCCCTAAAAAGCTCGGAAAGATTCACTTTCCGGTCTTTACCCCGGGCGGTACGCGCGTGGTCGGCTTTATGGTCCGCCAGTCCGATATCGCGGGTATGATCGAGCGTCCCGACCGATTCGTAGCGCTCGACGCCATTGGTGTCTACGAGGGCGCCATCGCGGTTGACGACGTCAAGGGCACCTACGATACCGCTGCGGCCAAGCGCCTCGACATCAACCTGGACGATTGCATCATCTGGGTCGGTATGGACGTGCGCACGGAATCGGGCGACGTCGTGGGCTATTGCTCGGACGTTGAGTTCAAGCCGCGCTCGGGCATCGTGCAGGCATTCTATGTGACCGCCGGTGCTGCTTCGAGTGTTTTGGTTGGTGACACGCAGGTGCCGCCGACGATGCTGCGCGGCTACGAGAACGGCGCGATGGTCGTCTCGGACGAGGTCAAGTCGCTCGGGTATTCGGGCGGTGCGGCTGCCAAGGCCGCCGAGGCCAGCGTCGTGGTGGGCGACAAGGTCAAAAAGGGCGCCAAGGTGCTCGACGACAAGGGATCGGTTGCCGTGGACAAGGGCAGTCGCGCACTGGGCAAGCAGCTCGGCAAGACGCGCGGTATGTTCAAGGCCTTTAAGGACGAATATCAAAAGGCGAGCGGGGGCTCGTCAAAAGCTAGCAAATAGCGACGTACCAATTGATGGGAGGCAAGCCGGAGACCTGTTGCTCCGGCTTGCTGCGTTTATGGGGGAGGGCATATGCGCCAAAACGGATCTAACTTAAACGGGCGCTCGGGTGCGCGTCCGACGGCGCGCCGCGACCTGGGGCAGCTGCCCAGCGGTCAGCGCAAGCGTCACCGTAAGCCCGGCGCGATGTATCTCAACCATAGCCGCGGCTTTAGCGACCGCAGCGCTCGCATCGGCAACGGCCGCACGCCCCGTCGTCCGTCTCGCCTGCCCTATGCGCTCATCGCCGTGGGCTGCGCGCTCGTGCTGTTTGTCGCCGCCGTTGTGGGCTACGTCAACCGCAGCGTGGATGTCGTCCTCAACGGCCAGGAGACTGCAGTGCGCGTCGGCTCTACGCTGCAAAATCTCATCGACGACCAGGAGCTGACCGATACCTACGACGCTGGTGATCTGCTGGCCGTTGACGACAGCGTGCTGACCCGCCATGGCGGCGAAAAGCTGTCGGTAAAGGTGGACGGCAAGCGCATAAAACAGGGCAAGTGGAAAAGCCGCGAGCTTACGGGTGGCGAGAAGGTGACGGTCAAGGACGGCCGTGACACGTATGAGAAGCACGAGGTCCAGGCGACGGTTATCGAGCCCAAGCTCAAGGTCGAGGGCACGGGTGCCATCGAGTACGTCAAGACGTGGGGTATCCAGGGCCGCTCCGAGGTGTGGGTCGGCGAGCAATCGGGCAAGACGCAGGACCGCGGCGAGGTCGTGCCCGCCACCGATTGCGTGGTCGAGTGCGCGAGCGTGGCACCCAAGGGCAACGAAAAGTACGTTGCGCTGACGTTTGATGAGGGTCCGAGCGGAGCGACCAAGCAGATCTTGCGGGTGCTTAAGGAAAAGGGCGTCACCGCGACGTTCTTCCTGTCGGGTGATGCGGCCGAGGCCTCGCCCGCCACGGCCAAGGCGATTGTCGATGCCGGCTGCGAGGTCGGCTCCAACAGTTACAGCGACGAATCGCTCAAGGGCCAGGACCGCGATGCGGTGCGCGAGCAGGTTTCGAAGGGCACCGAGGCGATCAAGTCCGCGACCGGAACGTCGACGATGCTTTTGCGTGCTCCCTACGCAGCCTTTGACGAGCAAAACTGGATTGATGCGATGGACCTGGTGTCTGCCGTGGTCTCGTGGAATATCGATTCGGGCGACTGGCTGCTCAACGGTGCCGACGAGCAGGTCTCGACGGTGCTCGATTCGGTGACGCCGGGCAACATTGTGTTGCTGACCGATAACGATGAATGCGCCGAGCAGACGCTCGAGGCGCTGCCGCAGATTATCGACGGGCTTATTGCCGACGGCTACAAAATCGTGACATTGAGCGATCTGGTCAAGACGGATACATCGCTGAGCAAAAAGCTCACCTCGCTGACGAAGGCCGCCATGCCCAAAAACGCCGTGTTCCCCCAGCTCGCCGAAGATGACGACACCACAGACTAGTCATGTAAGAACGTCCCCAATGACTATGTCACGGTTGCGTCAGCGTTTGGTATGCCTGCGATGTTTGGAGCATAAATTTGACGCCACGGCGCGATGCTGATGCTATAGTTACTGCGGATAACAAGGGTCAAGAGAAAGGTTGCAGGTGAAATCCAAACCTCGACCATACAGTCGATGACCCCATGCAGGTGCTTCTTGCGCATGTACGGGGTGTGAGCGCCGAGCGGCGTGCCGCCCGCGCATGCGTATGCATATCTAATAGTCCACGGATGGCGCGCCGGCATGGCCGCAGTCCGAAGGGATAATGATGGGGAGCACCAGTGAATTATCTGAGTGAGATGCTCAAACTGCCGGTCTTGGACGTCGATGGCGAAAAGCTCGGCGTTGTGAACGATTTTGGCATTGCTACCGGCGAAGTTTTTCCGCACGTGACGTCGCTCGCGTTCCGCGGACCCGGCAAGACGCCATTTATGATCAGCTGGCGCAAATGGGTCGACCGTATCGACGAGACGGGTGTGCACCTTAAGTCGCCGGCCACCGAAATCCGTTTTTCGTACCTGCAGCCGACCGAACTCTTGCTCGCCCGTGACGTGCTCAACAAGCAGATTGTCGACACGCAGGGCATGAAGGTCGTGCGCGTAAACGACATCAAGTTTTCCATGTCGGGCGAAAATCAACTGCGCCTGCTGGGTGCCGAAGTTGGCGCCCGCGGTCTGCTGCGCGCGATCAGCCCCGCCCTCGAGCATGTCGTCGAGAGCTTTATGAAGCACCTGGGCAAACCGCTCGGCGAGGACATCATCGCCTGGTCCTACATGGACCTGCTCGACCGTTCGACTAAGAACATTCAGCTGTCGGTGTCGCACAAGACGCTTGGCGAGCTGCATCCTGCTGATATTGCCGACATTATCGAGCAGCTCGACCCGCGCCTGCGTGCACAGGTGTTCGCGCAGCTCGATACTGCCCAGGCCGCCGAGGCCATCTCGGAGTTCGATGACGACGAACTTATGACCGAGATGCTCGAGGGCCTGTCCGACACCGATGCATCGTCGATGCTGGCCATGATGGACCCGGACGACGCCGCTGACCTAATCGACGAGCTCGATTACGAGAAGGCCGAGAAGCTTCTGCGCCTGATGGGCGTCAAGGAGGAGAAGGCGATTCGTAACCTGCTGGGCTATGAGGACAACACTGCCGGTCGCATCATGACCTCGGAGTTTGTCTCCCTGCCCGCCACGGCGACGGTCGGTGACGCCATCGAGGCGATCCGCAAGCTCGACGAGGACTTTGAGAGCGTCTATTACGTCTATACCGAGGACCCGAGCGGCATGCTGACGGGCGTGCTTTCGCTGCGCACGCTGATCGTGGCCGACCGCGACGCCACGCTGGGCCAGCTCGCCTATCGCGATCTGGTCTACGTGTCACCCGACGAGGACCAGGAAGACGTGACGGACGAGATGACCAAGTACGACCTGGTTGCCATCCCTGTCTGCGACGAGAACCGTCATATCCTGGGCATCGTGACCTTCGACGACGCCATGGACGTTATTGCCGAGGAGCATCAGGAGGACCTGCAGATCGCCGGTGTCGGCTCGGGCGATAGCGCGTCGGACGACTCGACGAACGTGCTCAGCTGGTTCGTGCATCGTCAGTACTGGGTCGTCGTGTGGGGCATCGCCTCGTGCATCATGGCAACGGTGCTGGGGACGGCGCTGGGCTCCGCGCATTTGGTGGTGTTCCCCATGTGCGCCATGCCGCTCGTGTTGCTGGCTGCCTCGCGTATGGTGTCGTTCGTCAAGAACTACTTCCTGGAGTATGACGGTCACGACGACGAGCCCAAGCCGTATCTGGGGTTCTTCTTCCAGAGCACGGGCATGGGCCTGATTCTGTCACTCGTGACCTATCTGTGCGCCCAGCTGGTGCGCACCGCTGCGTTCCCCGATGCGCCCATGTTTGAGGAGCAACTCTTTACCGGGTGCTTTAATATCGCTGCCATCATTTGCCTGGTTGGCAACATGAGCGCCGTGATTTACCTGATGGTGCTGTTCTGGCGTGACGAGCATGACCTCAACACGTCGGGCACCGCCATGAACGTTATTGCCGTCATGATCTCGTGCGTAGCGTACTGCGCCGCTGCGGTGCTGCTCACCATGTCGGTCATGGGTTAGGTGGTCGCGTGCAAAATACCAAGCAAAAGTCGGGCACCAAGCAAAAGTTGACCATCGCGGCCATCTTTGGCGCTATGGGTCCCGGTCTGCTGGCGGCGCTTTCGGGCAATGACGCCGGCGGCATTGCAACGTATTCCAGCGCGGGTGCCAGCTATGGCTACAAGATGCTCTGGATGCTTCCCGTCATGACTGTGCTGCTCATCGTGACGCAGGAGACCGCGGCGCGCTGCGGCTGCGTCACGGGCAAGGGCCTGGCATCGCTCATTCGCGAGCGCTTTGGCGTGCGCAAGAGTGTACTTGCTATGGCGGCGCTGTTGATCGCCAACACGGCTGTGACCATTTCGGAGTTTGCGGGCATCGCCAGCGGCCTTGCCCTCTTTGGCGTGCCGGCGAGCATTTCGGTGCCGCTGGTGGCGCTGCTGGTGTGGATGCTTACCATGTCGGGCAGCTTCCAGCGCATCGAGAAGATTCTGCTGCTGGTGAGCTGCGTGTTCGTGACCTATATTGTCGCCGCGTTTATGGCTGGCCCCAACTGGGGTGAGGTCGCGGTCGACCTGGTCGTGCCTAACATTCAAAATGACCCCAGCTACGTGTCGCTCGTGGTCGCAACGATCGGTACCACCATCGCGCCGTGGATGATTTTCTTGGCGCAGAACAACGTGGTCGATAAGAACGCGGGCGAGGACGATATCGTGCTGCAGCGCATCGATACCGTGAGCGGCTCGCTTGCCGCCGATGTCATTGCCGGCTTTATTATCATCACGACCGGTACGGTGTTGTTCCCGGCGGGTATTCAGATTAGCGATGCTGCCGATGCCGCCCGCGCGTTGGAGCCTATTGCGGGTCAGTGGTCCACGGTACTGTTTGCCTCGGGCCTGGTCGCGGCGAGCTTCTTGGCTGCCTGTGTGCTGCCGGGCGTTACGTCGAGCGCTATCTGCGAGGCATTTGGCTGGGAGCGCGGCGCCGATCGCAGCTGGGACGAGGCCCCGGTTTACCGCGGCATCATTACGGCCATCATCGGCATCTCTGCCGTGTTGGTGCTCATGCCTGGCGTCGATTTGTTCCAGATTATGATGACCTCGCAGGTCATCAACGGCGTGCTGCTGCCCGTAGTCTTGGTATTCCAGGTGGTTATCGCGGCAGATCGCCACATTATGGGCGCCAACCGCAACGGCCGCGTATGGAACGTGCTCACCTGGGCGACCATTGGCGTGATTACGGTGCTGACGGTTGTCATGTTTGTGCTGCAAGCGATGGGCTACAGCGCGTAGCGCCCACTTTTGCTTCCGAACAGGCCGCAGCGATGGGCTGCGGCCTGTTTTTCGTCTGCTATAGGGCGTTAGTTATAT
>DBEXMY010000180.1:0-2916 GCA_048168905.1 Collinsella sp.
GGGCGAACAGAAAAGAGCGACGGACGTCTACTCCCCCGCCACGCTCGCACGCAGCTTGGCGGCGATGGGCTCGGATGCCAGCAGGAACACGAGCATGACCACAGAGCACGCCAGGCACACGATCCAGGTGCTCGCAAAGGAGCCCGAGACGGCAAAGAGCACATAGACCTGCCAAAGCTCACCGACAAAGCTCATGCCCGCGAGCACCGCCGAGGTGGCGATAACGGTGAGCGAGCCCAATACGCGGCCACTCACTTTATCGGCAACATGGCCGATAACGAGCGAACCCACGACGCTCACCACGGTGGAGATAGCGTTGGAAATGTTGTACTGCGCAAGGGAAATGCCCAGGTCGCTGACGATCAGCGGCTGGAACAGGCTCATGCAATTGACGAAAATCGTATAGCACGTGGCCATGATCACGAAGCCGGAGGCCACCACGAGCCAGCCGGGGAAGAACTTACGCTGCTTGGGCATACTGCTCCTTATTTAACAAACGAATAGCCGGCGCCGGGCGCCGGTAGTGCCCAAGATTGCCTTGAAAGACAAGGGCATAGGCCTTACGGCCATGCCCGCAGGCTTGAAAGGCAAGGTTGGGCACTACCGGTGGTCGGCGATATAGCCCAAAGCGACGGCGGTATAGGCCGCAGCACCGAGCGGCAGCTCGGCATCGTTAAAACGTGCCTTGGGATGGTGCTGGGCAAAATGCTCGTCCGTGTCGGTTACGGCCGCGCCCACGGTAAAGTATGCACTCGGAATCTCGCTCGAGATAAGCGCGAAGTCCTCACTCGCCATGGCATGGAAAAGCGGCAAGAAAGCCGACTTGGGCAGCACTGCGCCCACGTAGCCAAGCGACGCCTGAGTCATATCGCTGTCGAGTACAAGCGGCGGAACATCCGAAAGCGTCTCGATGGTCGCCGGCGTACGATATGTTGTGGCAACGCCGTTAACGACCTCCGCGATGCGGGTCTTGAGGTGCTCCATGAGCTCAACATCGAAGCCGCGCAGCGTTCCCTCGAGCACGCAGGTGTCGGGGATGACGTTGGCCGCCAAGCCGCCAGCAAACTTACCAACGGTAAGTGCGACTTCCTTGGCCGCCGGCACCTCGCGGGCGATAAGCTCCTGGAGCGCCAGGTGCACATGGACGCCGGCCGCGATGGGGTCGATGCAGATCTCGGGGCTCGAGCCATGGCCGCCCTTGCCCTGGAGCGTGATGCGGAAACCGTACACGCCCGAAAGCGCCGGACTGCCGTAGAGCACCAGGCCAAGCGGCGACTGGCTGTTGACATGCATGGCAAAGGCCGCCTGAGGACGCGGGTTCTCGAGCAAGCCGTCGGCGATGGCAGCGCGTGCTCCCTCAAAGGTCTCCTCGCCCGGCTGGAACAGCAGTTTGACAGTGGCATTGGCGTCGACGAGCTCGGCCTCGCGGGCCTTGAGCAGGCGCGCCGCACCAAGCAGCGCCGTCGCGTGCATATCGTGGCCGCAAGCATGCATGCAGCCATTGGTGGATGCAAAGGGCTCGCCGGATTCCTCGGCAACGGGCAGGGCATCCATGTCGCCACGCAGCATAATGACCGTTCCGGCCTGTTCGTCCGTGCAGACGCCATTGCCCTGGGCCGCGGCGGCACCGGCACCGACAAGGCCCGCAACACAGGAACCATCGACGAGCGTGGCAAACGGGATGTCCATCTCGGTCAGGCGCGCTTGGATATACGCAGAGGTCTGCGGGAGGTCGTTACCAAGTTCGGGCGTCCGATGCAGATCGTGACGCCATGCGGCAAGCTCATCGGCAAAAGTTTGAGCCTCTTTGACCAGACTGTCGCCAATGGCGGCTTGCGCCGCCGCGGTGGCCTTGGGCGCTGATTGCGGTTGAAGATCTGACAGTGCTGGTGCCATAGATGCCCTCCAGTAACGTTTTTGCAGCAAGCACTTTGATAGCGTAAAGTGCAAGGTACTACTTTAAGGGCGACGCATAAAAAATGCCGCCCCGGGAGGCGGCGCAACAAATTGTTTACAATTGCGGACGCGGCTTTCGACGCAAAAAATCGAAATGCGTCTCGCTCAAGATAATCGAAAGAAAGATGAGCGCGAAGCCGGCGAGCAGGCGCGAGGTGAGCGCCTCCCCCATCAGCAGCACCGAGAACAGCACACCCGAAGGCGACTCCATCGAAAGGAGCAGCGAGCCCGTTGAGGCCGGGACATGCGCCAGGCCGACGTTTTGGATGAGCAGAGCCACACATGTGCAGCCCACCGAGAGAAACGCCATCACACTGATAAAGCTCGGCGTCCAAACGGACAGCGGCGCTTGGGTCTCGAATAGCAGCGACGAGATCAGGCTCAGCACGCCGTTGCCCACAAACATCCAAAACGTGATGACGTTGATGTCCATCTTGCGGCCATACTTGGCGGTCACCGCCATCTGGATGGCAAAGAAGACCGCACCGCCCAGTGTGATGACATCGCCGACATTGAACTCGACGCTATCGAGCGCCACCAGACCAATGCCCGCCAGGCACAGCAACGCGGCGCCCAAGTTGTAACGGGTAAGCTTTTCGCCGCTTAGAACGTAGCTCGCAAACGGAACCAAGATGCAGTACGTGCCCGTCAAAAATGCACTCTTGCCTGCCGTGGTCTGTGCCAGGCCGATCGTCTGCAAACCGTAGGCACCCCACATGAGCGCGCCCATGCCAAGTCCAACAATCAGGTTTCGAGCGTTGAAATGGGCAACAATGCGCTCGTGGAAGATGGCAAGCATGACCAACGACGCCGGAAGAAAACGAATGTAGAGCAGCTCGAACACCGGAATGGTATCGAGCGCATCCTTCATGGTGGTGAAGGAATAGCCCCAGATGACCGCCACCGAAAGCAGCAAGACCTTCCAGAACAGCGGCGAGCGCGCACCGGCACCGCGAGAGG
>DBEXMY010000181.1:0-7432 GCA_048168905.1 Collinsella sp.
CCACCAACGGGTGCGCCCGCCCCACCACACGCCCCCCCCCCGCGCTCCTGTTAACGGACGTTTTGCCCTGCAGGGTTCGAGAAAAACGTATTACCGTACCTGCGGCATAAAGAAGGTCTTAAGAAAACGAACAGGTGCGTATTAACCGATGCTTTTTCGGTTGTACTTTAACGATTGGCTCGTACAATAGTCACCAATGTTTGGCGGGAACTGTTCTGTGAGGCGTTAAAAAGGAAAGTGAGGACGCCAGTGTTTCAGATAGCCGATCTGCTCGCTATCGTTGCAGGCGCCATCGCGGGCGCAATTGCCTTCCTTCCCTTTGTCTTTACGCTCAAGCCGGTTCTTGACGATAAGCAGAATGCGGACATGCTCAAGGGTATGGTGAGTCTGGCGGTCTCGGCAATCGCTCTGCTCGTCTTTACCTTGGTTGTGTTTGTGTTGTTCGGAGAGGCATTTCGCATGTTCCTCCTGGGCGAGGCGATCGGCTTCGTGGCCTTTATGGCCGCCTGCGCGGTTCGCGTCGCCAAGGCGCTGCGAGATCCTCATGAGGTCGAAAGGTAAGTCGTGGAAATTTTTGAAAAGCTGCCTGATGAGATTAATCATCTGGTCAGCGAGTTCAGCTCCACCCCCGTCGTGGGCGATCTGAGCTGCGGCATCACGCAGTACTCGTTTTGGCTGATCGTCTCCACGATCGTGCTCCTGATCGTCCTGGCCGTGTTCAAGAAGAAGCAGACCCTGGTTCCCAAGGGCTTCTTCGTCAACGGTTTCGAGTACATCATCGAGTACGTCGAGAACGATATCGGCAAGGGTGTCGTGGGTGAGAACTGGAAGAAGCACTTCCCGTTCCTGTGCTCGCTTTTCCTGTTCATCCTGATCAATAACATGATCGGCCTGATCCCGGGAATGAAGCCCGGCACCGGCGCAATCGGCTCCACCGCCGCACTCGCCATTTTCGCCTTCGTGTACTTCATCTACTACGGATGCAAGGCTCACGGCGTGATCGGCTACATCAAGAGCCTCGCCCCGCAGGGCGTGAGCTTCCCGATGAACGTGCTCGTGTGGGTCGTCGAGCTTTTCTCGACCTTCCTGCGCCTCATCACGCTCGCCGTCCGTCTGTTCTGCAACATGTTCGCAGGACACGTGGTCATGGGCTCGTTCGCCATCATGGCGAGCATGTTCATGCAGCCGCTGCTTCAGCAGGTTTCCGCGGCCCACGCCGTTGGCGCCCTGCCTTCGCTAGCCTGGCTTGCCATCCTCATCCTGATCTATGCGATCGAGCTTGTGGTCGGCGCCATCCAGGCTTACGTCTTCACGGTCCTTACCGCCGTGTATGTCTCCGAGGCAGAGGAGGTCGCGGAGGAGGAGTAGTCTTCCGCTCGCGCCTTAAAGGTAAGGCAATTCGTTAAACCGCCGGTGCCCGTACCCATGGAGCCCGGCAGTTATAAAAAGGTTATCCTGCGTGAAATAAGACACGCACGACAAAGGAGGAATCGTGGGAGTTATCGGTTACGGTCTCGGTGTTATCGGCGCTGGTCTTGCTATCGGCCTGTCTGCTCTGGGTGCTACGGGTGCTATGGCCCGTCAGCCTGAGGTCCAGGGCCGCGTGTTCACCGTCTTCATCATGGGCTCCGCCTTCGGCGAGGCTCTGGCTCTGATCGGCTTCGTTGTCGCGCTGATCGTTAAATAGCACGGAGCGTCAAGTATGAATCTTTCATCCCAGAAGAGCGCGATCGCACTCTCCGCGTCCGCGGCCGCGCTGCTCATGCCGGTTTCCGCGTTCGCCGAGGACGGCGCTGCCGGTGCGGACATCCTCATCCCTAAGATGGCGGAGTTCTTCCCGGCGCTTATCGCCTTCCTGATTATCTGGATCGTGCTGGCCAAGGTCGCCCTGCCGGGCATCATGAAAACCATGGAGGAGCGCGGCAAGAAGATCGAGGAGAGCCTCGACGAGGCCGAGAAGACCAAGCAGGAGGCTATCGCCAAGCGCGCTGAGTCCGACTCGATCGTCACCGACGCCCGTCGTCAGGCTGCCGACATCGTTCTCGAGGCCCGTAAGGACGCCGAGTCCGAGCGCGCCCGTATCATCGAGGCTGCTCACAAGGAGGCCGAGGAGATCATCGCCAAGGCCCATACGACCGTCGAGGACGAGCGCAAGACCATCTACGCCGGTGCCGCGAGCTCCATCGCCGACCTGTCCGTTGCCGTTGCCACCAAGATCGTGGGCGAGGCACTCGAGGACGATGCCGAGCAGAAGAAGCTCATCGAGCGCTACATCCAGGAAGCAGGTAGCCTGAATGCCGACTAGCCGCTATCAGGACAAGGTGCTCGAGACCTACGCGCGTTCCCTTTTGGAAGCCGCCAAGGCCGAGAACCATGTGTTCGAGGACCTCGAGATGGTCGAGCGCTTGGCTTCTGCCAGCCCCGAGATCATCGCCGTGCTCGACACCATGTCCAAGCGCGACCAGCTCGACCTTCTTCCCAAGGTGGCAGCTGCCTTTAAGTATGTTGCCGAGGAAGACGAGGATGTAGTGGGCGTGACCGTCACCACGGCGATCCCGCTCGACGACGAGCTGCGTCAAACCATCACTAAGAAATGCGAGCAGGACTTCGGCCGCAAGGTATTCCTTATCGAGCAGGTCGACCCGTCTATCGTGGGCGGCCTGGTGCTCGAGGCCCGCGGCGAGCGTCGTGACATTTCCGTCAAGACGCAGCTGCGCATCGCGCAGGAGACCCTCGCAAACTCTGCTAATTCGTACGGAGGTGAAGCCTAATGTCCGAAACCCTCAATGCCCAGGATATCGCCAAGAAACTGCAGGAGCAGCTCACGAGCCTCTCCGCGACGGTCGATACGCATGAGGTTTCAACGGTCGACGAGGTAGGCGACGGCATCGCGCGCGTCTCCGGCCTCAAGAGCGCCATGGCAGGCGAGCTTCTGGAGTTCAAGAGCTCCGATACCGGTGAGACCGTCTTCGGCCTTGCCCAGAACCTTGACCGTGACGAGGTCGGCGCCGTTCTGTTTGGTGCCGTCGACTCCATCAAGGAAGGCGACGAGTGCCGCACCACTGGCCGCATTATGGATATCCCCGTGAGCCGCGCCATGCTCGGCCGCGTCGTCAATCCGCTCGGCCAGCCCATCGACGGCCTGGGCGACATCGTCGCCACGCACCGTCGTCCCATTGAGTTCAAGGCCCCCGGCGTCATCGACCGTACCCCGGTGTGCGAGCCGGTTCAGACCGGCCTGTTGGCCATCGACTCCATGGTGCCTATTGGTCGCGGTCAGCGAGAGCTCATCATCGGCGACCGTAAGACCGGTAAGACCGCCATTGCCATCGACGCTATCCTCAACCAGCGCGGCAAGGGCATGGTCTGCATCTATGTCGCCATCGGCCAGAAGGCCTCCACGGTTGCCAACATCCGCGAGACCCTCGCTCAGCACGGTGCGCTCGACTACACCATCATCGTTTCGGCCACCGCTGCCGATTCCGCCCCTATGCAGTACATCGCGCCTATGGCCGGTGCCGCTATCGGCGAGTTCTTCATGTACAACGGCGAGGACGGCAAGCCCGCCAGCGAGACCAACCCCGGCGGCCACGTGCTCGTCATCTACGATGACCTGTCCAAGCAGGCTGTGGCCTACCGTCAGATGTCGTTGACGCTGCATCGTCCGCCCGGACGCGAGGCCTATCCTGGTGACATCTTCTACCTGCACTCTCGTCTGCTCGAGCGTGCTGTCAAGATGTCCAAGAAGAACGGTTACGGCTCCATGACAGCTCTGCCGATCATCGAGACCCAGGACGGCGACGTCTCGGCCTACATTCCGACCAACGTCATTTCCATTACCGATGGTCAGATCTACCTGCAGTCCGAGCTCTTCTTCCAGGGCCAGCGCCCGGCAGTCGACGTGGGCATTTCCGTGTCCCGCGTCGGTGGCGATGCGCAGACCAAGGCCATGAAGCAGGTCGCCGGCAACCTCCGTCTGGACCTCGCTTCCTATCAGGAGCTCGCTGGCTTTACGCAGTTTGGCTCCGACCTTGACGAGGCTACTCAGAAGCAGCTGACCCATGGTGCCCGCATGACCGAGCTCCTGAAGCAGCCGCGCTACAAGCCGTTTGAGGTTGGCGAGCAGATCGTTACGCTGTTCGCTGGCAACGAGGGCTTCCTGGATGACCTGGAGATTGCCGACGTGCTGCCTTTCCGTGCCGAGCTCATCGAGTACATGGACAATGGCTTTGGCTCGCTGCTCGACAAGGTTCGCGCCAAGAAGATCGATGATGACACCAAGGCTGAGCTCTTGCGCGTCATCGGCGACTTCAAGCAGCAGTTCATGGCCAAGCACCATTCGGATGTTTCTGGATCAGAGGAGAACTAAGCCCCATGGCCAACCTTCGCGACATTAAGAAGCGAATCTCCTCGGTTACCACGACCAAGCAGATCACGCGCACGATGGAGATGGTCTCTACGGCCAAGATCCGTCGTGCTCTCGATCGCTCCAAGCAGGCCGAGCCCTATAAGGAGGCGCTGACCGACGTCATGTTGACGGTCGCCGGCGACGCCTCCTGTTCGGGCACCGATCCCATGCTGCAGAAGCATGAGAGCGTCAAGCATGGCCTGATTGTCGTTATTGCCTCGGACCGCGGCCTTGCCGGCGGTTTCAATACGACGGTGGAGCGCACGGCCGAAAAGCTCGCCGCTTCTTGGGCGAACGACGGCATCGAGTGCGAGATCATCGCGTGTGGGCGCAAACCGGCCACGTATTTCCGTGACCGCGAAAACGTCGTCATGCACTTTGAGGGCAACTCCTCTGAGCCCGATTTCAATCAGGCCCGCATGATCTCCTCTCATATCTGCGATGCGTATCGTGCCGGTGAGCTTGACCGTGTCGAGCTTGTCTACCACCACGCCAAGAACCGCGTGGATCAGGAGCTTCGCGTCGAGCATCTGTTGCCGCTCGACCCCGAGATGATCGCTATGGCCCACGGTCCGCGTAAGAACGAGACCGACGCCCCTAAGCGCATCTCGTCCACGTTCGAGTTCGTGCCCTCTCCCGAGCATGTTCTCGGCAAGCTTGTGCCGTCTTATATCCTGACGGTCATCTACCAGGCCCTGATCGATTCGGCGGCTGCCGAGCAGGGTGCACGCCGCAAGGCCATGCACTCCGCGACGGAAAACGCCACCGCGATCATCTCGACCCTTACCCGCACGTATAGTCGCGTGCGCCAGGCTTCGATCACGACCGAGATTAACGAGATCGTCGGCGGAGCCTCAGCATTGGAGGAACAGTAATGGCTAATAACACCGTAAAGCTTGCGGTCGAGGAAGCCACCAAGAAGACGACTGCCGGTGATGGTCGCATCGTGCGAATCATCGGCCCTGTCGTCGACGTCAAGTTTGACGGCGCGGTGCCCCCGATCTACAACGCGCTCACGGTCGAGGCCGAGACCCCGATCGGTCATCTGAGCACGATCCTCGAGGTCGAGAGCCAGCTTCCGGGCGGCGTCGTCCGCACGGTCGCCATGTCCTCGACCGACGGCCTGCAGCGCGGCCTCATCGCCACCGATACCGGTGAGCCCATGAAGATGCCCGTTGGTCCCAAGACGCTCGGCCGCATTTGGAACGTCATGGGCAAGCCCGTCGACGGCAAGCCCATGCCCGAGGTGGAGGAGTTCTACCCCATCCACCATGCAGCGCCCCGTTTCGACGAGCTCACCACCAAGACCGAGATCTTCGAGACCGGCATCAAGGCTGTCGACCTGCTCGAGCCCTACATCCGTGGCGGCAAGACGGGCCTGTTCGGCGGCGCCGGCGTCGGCAAGACCGTTCTGATTCAGGAGCTCATCAACAACCTCGCCCAGGAGCACGGCGGCACCTCGGTGTTCACCGGCGTCGGCGAGCGTACCCGCGAGGGCACCGACCTGTTCCTCGAGATGAGCGAGTCTGGCGTTATCGACAAGACCTGCTTGGTCTATGGTCAGATGAACGAGCCGCCCGGAGCGCGTCTGCGCATCGGTCTGGCCGGCCTTACTACCGCTGAGTATTTCCGTGATCGTGGCCAGGACGTTCTGCTGTTCATCGACAACATCTTCCGCTTCTCCCAGGCAGGTTCCGAGGTTTCCGCACTGCTGGGCCGTATGCCGTCCGCCGTTGGTTACCAGCCCACGCTGGCAACCGAGATGGGCGACCTCCAGGAGCGCATTACCTCGACCAAGACGGGCTCCATTACCTCCGTCCAGGCTGTCTACGTCCCCGCAGACGACCTGACCGACCCGGCGCCTGCCACAACGTTTACGCACCTCGACGCCACCACGGTTCTTTCGCGTAGCATTTCGTCGCTCGGCCTGTTCCCGGCTATCGACCCGCTCGCATCTTCCTCCGACGCTCTCGATCCCTCGATCGTCGGCGAGGAGCACTACCGTGTCGCCGTCAAGGTCCAGGAGCTCCTGCAGGAGTACTCCGACCTTCAGGACATCATCGCCATTCTGGGTATGGACGAGCTGTCCGAGGAGCAGCGCCTTACGGTCAACCGTGCCCGTAAGATTCAGCAGTTCCTCTCGCAGTCCTTCCACGTCGCCGAGAAGTTCACCGGCAACCCCGGTGTCTACGTCCGCGTCGAGGATACCGTCCGCTCTTTCGCCGAGATTGTCGACGGCAAGGCCGATGACCTGCCCGAGCAGGCTTTCCGCTATGCTTCCACGATTGAGGACGTGCGCGAGCGCGCCCGCAAGATGGGGGAGAAGTAGGTTATGCGTATCCGCATCGTGTGCCCCGTGAGCTGCGCCTATGAGGGCGACGCTGCGTTTGTGTCGATTCCGTCCACGGATGGCGAGTTTGGCGTTCTGCCTGCTCACTCCAGCGAGATCTGCACGATCGACCGCGGTTACGTTCGCGTTTCCGATAAGGCCATGGGCACTGTCGACCACACGTTTGCCGTGGCCGGCGGCTATGCCCAGGTTGCGGACGATGTCGTGACCGTTCTCGCCGAGCGCGCTTTCGATTTGGCGACCGTCGATGCCGACAAGCTTAAAGCTGATATTCAAGGTTTTGAAGAGAAGCTGGGTAATTTGTCGGAGGATGATGCACGCCGCGCCTACCTCTATAATGAAATCGCATGGTGTAAGCTCAAGCTTGCCCAATAGTCAAACGATTTAGCGTTCGACCATTTGCGAACACATCATGCCCGGGATGGCCCAGCCACCCCGGGCATGCTTTTTGAAAGGGTAGACCTTGGATATTATCCGCGTTGAGGGTGGCCACGCCATCGGAGGCCCCGTGCCCGTTTCGGGCGCCAAGAACTCCGCGCTCAAACTCATGGCGGCAACGCTTCTGGCGCCGGGCAAGACGACGCTGCAGAACGTGCCCGATATTTCCGATGTCCACGTGATGGGCAAGGTGCTCAAAGGCATGGGCGCTACGATCGATGTTCTCGACGAGCACA
>DBEXMY010000182.1:0-4228 GCA_048168905.1 Collinsella sp.
GATTATCTTGAACATACTCGAGGCTCTGCGTCGCGGCGAGACCGTGGACGACAAAGCGCTCGTCAAACTGATACATGCCGAGGCGCGCCGTGAGGGTGCCGACAAACGCGATTTGGCCAAGCGCCGTCTGCTGCCGTTCTACCAGCGGGTAAAACGTGAGGAGCCGGCTCGTTGGGCTGGGTGGAATGTCGATGCCGAGCTGGAACGTCGACTGCTGCAGGTGCTGCGTATGAAGCCTCGTCGCACGGCTTCGGGCGTGGCGACCATTACCGTTATCACCAAGCCCTGGCCATGCTCGGGCGATTGCCTGTTTTGTCCCAACGATCTGCGCATGCCCAAAAGCTACCTGCACGCCGAGCCGGCGTGCGCCCGTGCGGAGCAAAATTGCTTTGACCCGTATCTGCAGGTGAGCGCTCGTCTGACCGCGCTTTCGCAGATGGGGCACGCAACCGATAAGATTGAGCTCATCGTGCTCGGTGGCACCTGGAGCGACTATCCGCAAGGGTATCAGACGTGGTTTATGTCGGAGCTTTTCCGTGCGCTCAATGACGATGCCGTCGCCGGCGTGGCGGCCAACCCCATGCTGGCGCGTCCGGGCATCAGCCGTGCCGAGGCGGGGCGCCTGCTCGATGACGCTCCCGCCGATGCGCTGCCGCCGGTGGTAACAGAGCGCCGCGAGCGCTATCGGGTTGCCGGCATTGCGACAGACGAGGCTGAGCTTGCTGCTGGCGTTGCCGACGAGCAGGAGCGTGTGGATGCTGCCGTGGGCGGCTACAACCGCGCGGTGCGTCGTCTGTACGGCCCTGGTACGCCGTGGGGCGAGGTTGCCAAGTGGCAGACGGCAACGATGGAGGAACTTGAGCGTCAGCAGCGCATCAACGAGACGGCGAAGCATCGCGTGGTGGGGCTCGTTATCGAGACGCGCCCCGATGCCGTAACGCCGCAGGCGCTTACGCTCATCCGCCGCCTGGGCTGCACCAAGATCCAGATGGGTATTCAGAGTCTCGACCAACATTTGCTCGATATCAACGAGCGTCGTATTTCGGTGGCGCAGATCGAGCGGGCGTTTTCGCTTGCGCGCCTGTTTGGCTTTAAGATCCACGCGCATTTTATGCTTAACTTGCTGGGCGCCACGCCCGAGGGGGACAAGCGCGACTACGAACGCTTTATGACCGAAGGGGCCTTTATGCCCGACGAGGTCAAGGTTTACCCGTGTGCGCTCATCGAGGGCTCGCGTCTGGTGGGCTGCTACGAGCGCGGCGAGTGGCGTCCCTATACCGAGGAAGAGCTGCTCGATGTGCTGGCCGACGACATCGTGGTGACGCCGGCGTTCTGCCGCATCAGTCGCATGATCCGCGACTTTAGTTCCGACGACATCATGGTGGGCAACAAGAAACCCAACCTGCGTCAGCTCGTCGAAAACCGCTTGGCCGCTCGGGGTGACGGTGCGACGGTGCGCGAGATTCGCTATCGCGAGATCAGCACGGCGGGTGCCGACTTGGATGAGCTATCTCTTGATGAGGAGGTGGCGTACGAGACGCCGGTGACGCACGAGTGCTTTTTGCAGTGGGTGACGCCGCAGGGCAAGATCGCGGGCTTTTTGCGGTTGTCGCTGCCCGACCATTCGTTTGTTGCCGCGCATGCGGACGAGTTGCTGACGATGCCGGACGAGGCGATGATTCGCGAGGTACACGTGTATGGCATGGCGGCGCGCGTGGGGTATCAAGGCCAGGCGGCCCAGCACCATGGGTTGGGGCGTCTGCTCGTAGAGCGTGCGTGCGAGATTGCCCGGGATGCGGGTTATACGCGCATCAACGTGATCAGCGCGATTGGTACGCGCGAGTACTATCGCCATTTGGGTTTTTATGATCATGGACTCTATCTGCAAAAGGAGCTCTAGATGAACAAGCCGAGTGTTTCTGCTGGCGTCGTTGCCGGCGTTGCCCTGGGAGCCGCGGCGCTTGGTGCGGCCGCCGTCGCTGTTCGTGCTGCCTGTCTGCAGGTTGCGCGAACCCGCAATGGGTTGGCGCGTGTGAAACGCGTGCACGATGGGGACGGCGATGAGATTCGCGTGTTGGTGCAAGGCGGCGTCTACCAAAGCGCAAGCTACGTTGGTGAGCGTTGGGCGGAGCCCGTCTTTGCGTACTATCGTGCGTTTGACGACGTGTTTGAGTCCGAGGATGCGATGCACGATGCTTATGGTCACGGCATCAACCGCATGCTTGTGCTGGGTGGCGGCGGGTTTGCCTATCCTAAGTTCGCGCTGATGTCGCACGAGGGCTTGCGCATGGACGTCATCGAGTATGACGGAGAGATTACGCGCCTGGCGCGCCGCTGGTTCTACCTAGACGAGCTGGAGCGCGCGGCGGGCGATCGCCTGCGGGTGATAACCGCTGAGGCTCGCTCGTATTTGGGTGTGACGAGCGTGGGCCATCGTCGCTACGACGTGGTCGTGAGCGATTGCTTTGGCGGTGCCGAGCCCGTACGCGAGCTGGCGACGGTTGAGGCATTGCGTTTGGTGCGGGGCAGCCTAAATGTCGGTGGCGTCTACGTTGCCAATATCGTGAGTACAAACGAGGGGAGCGATGTGACGTTCCTGCGCGACTGTGCCGCCACGGCGCTTGAGGTGTTCGACCATGCTTGGGTGGTCCCATGTGGCGATGCAGAGTTCGGCGGCGAGGAGAACTACCTGCTCATCGCCAGCGACGGCAACTACGCCTTTGCCGAAGCCGTGCCCTTCGACACCGACTTCCTCGGCACCGTTCTTCACGACAAATAGGTCTCCCCGTCCCAAAAAGACTGGTCTTAGGCGTGGTCGCGCCAGCCGAGAACGCGCTGCTTCATGTCTTCGATGTCGAGCACGCCTTCGGCAAAGCCTTTGCGCACGAGCTCTTCTGGAACGAATTCGTCGTACCGATCAAAGTAAGGCACCTCGCCGGGATAGACGAGGTCGATGGGGTCGAAGTCTTTCTCGGCTTCGGCGGCGAGCACTTCAAAGAACGTCTCCTCGTCGGCCTTCATCTTAAACTGCATAAAGTACGGGCGTGACGGGTCGAGTCCGCGAAGGCCCAACTCAGCGGCGCATTTAATCTTGAGCATGCGCTCGAGCGCCAAAAAGGCGTAGCTGCCCAACCAGGGGAAGAGCACCCAGGTGTCGCCACCCAGGTTGATGAGCGGCTTAGTTCCCGCGCCCGAAATCTCGGCCGTATGGCGAGCCTGCGCCAGACGGGCCCGCGCGTTACCCATCAGGTACGGATACGCCGCGTGCTCGTTGAGCGCCTTGCGCATACGCTCGAGTACGTGTGTATTGATGTCGCCGGGGCAGTCGCCAAAGTAGGCCGGCACCCGGCCCTTGACCTGCGTGGCAAAGACGGTGTGACGCTTCCAGTCCACTTCCTCGACAATCCAGCAATGGCCGGCGATGGCAATGCGCTCACCGGGCGGGGGCGGGTTGACAATCGTGCCCAGCTCGGCCGATTCGCTGCGAACGGTGAACTCCTCGTTTTCCTGGAACACGGCGTAGAACTTAAAGTTGTTGATGATGCGCTCGCCCGCGAGACCCACGATGAGCCCGCCGCCCTCGGTGACTTGGATATGGTCGATCTTAATGAGGTGACGCAGCAACACGCGATAGTCATCGGCCGAGATGCGATGGAAATAGCTGAGTGTGAGCACGCGCTGGGCAAGCTCTGCCGGCGTGAGTTCGCCGGTGCTGGCAAGCGTCGACATAGTCTGGTGGTAGAGCAGGCTGTAGGGGAGTCGATCGAGCTCGGGCGGCTCGACCCACTTTTCCTCGCGATAGAGTTGTACGAGCGCGATGCCCTGCAGGAGCTTCCACGGAATGGTCTCGGGCATCATCGTGCGCGGCTCGGGTTCCTCCTCGCGCATGACAAACCACATCTCGGGCGGAAGATCGCGGCGCCCCGTGCGGCCCATTCGCTGCAAAAAGGAGCTGACGGTAAACGGCGCGTCGATCTGAAACGCACGCTCCAGACGGCCGATATCGATACCGAGTTCCAGCGTGGAGGTGGTGACGGTTGTCTGTGCCTGCTCCTCATCGCGCATGAGTTCCTCGGCCGTTTCGCGCAGCGATGCCGAAAGATTGCCATGGTGGATGAGAAAACGGTCGGGCTCGTGCCGGCTCTCGCAGTAGCTGCGCAGCATGGAGCACACGGCCTCTGCCTCCTCGCGCGAGTTGGCAAAGACCAGGCACTTGCGCCCGCGGGTG
>DBEXMY010000183.1:0-5753 GCA_048168905.1 Collinsella sp.
TGGGCTATAAGGTTGAAATGAAGATGGACAGGCGATTTAGGCCTTCGTCCAAATCTTGGTCGGAGACGCAGTAGCTTAGGCGGATGTGGCCTTCGGTTCCGAAACAGTCGCCCGGGACTAGGGCTACGCTTGCCTCTTTGATGGCTTTGATGCAAAAGTCTTCGCTGGTTAGGCCGAACTTTTTGATGCTCGGGAAAGTGTAGAAGGCTCCTGCGGGCTCTACTACGTCGAGGCCTATGTTGTTGAGGGCTGTAAGAACTCGTTTGCGGCGGGCTCGGTAGACTTCGAGCATGGGGGTTGGGTCGACGGTGAGGGCTCGGGCTGCGGCATCCATCTCGAAGGAGACGGCGCTCGATACTAGGTATTGGTGAGCTTTTGCAATCTCGGCAATGACGGGTGCCGCTGCTGCGAGCCAGCCCAGGCGCCAGCCGGTCATGGCCCAGGGCTTGGAGAAGCTCTCGATGACTACCGTCTGCTCACGCAGCTCCGGGTGACGCTGGGCAAAGCGCTCGTAGCCATCCACATAAACCAGGCGGTTGTATACGTCGTCGCAGACTACGTAGATGCCCGACTGCTCCGTTACGCGCGCCACGGCGTCGAGCGATGCCGCGTTGAGAATGCAGCCCGTGGGATTGTTGGGCGAGCAGATAACGATGGCCTTAGTCGCCGGCGTCACGCAGGCACGAAGTGCGTCCTCGTCAATCCGAAATTGCGCAGGCTCCGTATCCAAAAAGACCGCCTTGGCATGGTTGGCCACGACGATGCTCTCGTACAGACCAAAGGCCGGCGTGGGGATGATGACCTCGTCGCCGGGGTTGAGCATGGCCATAAACGTAGCCGATAGGGCCTCGGTCGCACCATCGGTCAGGATGACCTCGTCAGCCGAATATGTAAGGCCCGCGTCCCCCATATATTTGGACAGCGCTTCGCGCAGGGCGGGACGGCCGTTGTTGGGCGGATAATGCGTGTCACCGCGATTGAGCGATGCAGTCACCTCGGCGCTAATCACATCGGGCGTGGGAAAATCGGGCTCGCCAAGCGCAAGCGCAATGCACCCCGGGTGCTGGGCGGCGAGCGCATTAATCCGACGGATGCCGGAGGGCTTAAGCGTGGCAAGCGAGGTATTCATGGGCAGACGCATGGCGTTCCTTTCGTAAGGGTTGCACTAGGATAGCGCGGCGAGGCGCCGCCAGACGGTGTAACCTAAACGGAAATGAACCGGAAAGGAGGCGGCATGGAGACGACCGCACGCGGCGATGTACCAAAAACGTTGCGAACCATTGCGTATATCAGCATTCCCGATAGCGCCGATCTTGAGTTTTTGCTCTGGGACCTACAGGATGCCATCGCCGCCTATGCACAGCTTTCCGGCACCGCGCTCCCCCACCCGGTCGATTTGGAGGCGGATGATGCCGGTGCAGTCGATGGCATGGTGCTGGCCATTGAAGATGTGGCTGACGATGAGACGTTGACAGCTATCGAGCAGGCGCTTGAGCGCTTTGGCGGTACGGGAACGCGCGTCTATGCCGCGATTCGAGCCGCACAAGAGGGCGCTAAGCAGGCGCGCGGGACCGCCGTTCGTCTGCACGAGGCATGTGAGCGCCTTGACCAATTGTGGTGTGGCGGCGTTGTCGTCTGTGCCGGCAGCGGTATTGCGGCGCTTCGCCACTCCCCGCGTATGGGTCTCTTGCGCCGACCATTTTCGGAAGCGATGGATAAGCTTGTGGGCGCTGTGCGCATGGGCTGCTCCATTGAGCATGCGCAGCTGCTTGGCGGTGGCAATGCCGGTAGCGTCGATGCCGACGGCATGGTGCACGCTAGGCCTGCTGTGCCCGCACTAATCTGGTGCGCCATCATCAAACGCCTCGGCGCCCGCGCCCAATCAGATATCTAGATTACAGAGCGCCCCAGTCAACGGCCTCGCGCCAGCGCCCAACAAGACGCTCTAGGCGCCACGCCGCGTTTGCGGGACTGGTTGACGGCAATACGACAGCGGGCACGCCTGTCCGCTCCTGTAGATAGCGCTTATAGAGGCGCCCCGCCGTACCTCCGTTGCATACCACCTGCTCAATAGGCGCATTGCCCGCAATGCGCTCGATATGTGCCGGCACAACGTTGCGAATGCTGGCATCACTCGAGCCCTTAATGTCACAACTCTCAATCACATCCCACAGGGCTACGCCACCGTTCAGCAGCATGGAGCGCTTGGCGGCAATGGAGGCATCGAGCGTCGCGGGCTCACCGCTTGCCAAAGAATCGCCCTCGTTGGGCGGAACAGGCACACCGAGGCACGCGGCCATCACGCGCCAAAAGCGATTCTGAGGGTTGCCGTAATAAAAGGCATTGGCGCGCGAAAGCACCGAGGGAAACGACCCCAGCACCAAAACGCGCGAGTGCCGGTCGAACACAGGCTCAAACCCATGCTCAATATGTTGATAGCCCTCGTCAGACGCTGCCATGGCCTAGGCCCTCAGCAGATAACGCACCTCGTAGGGTGCAAGCTCAAGGGTACCCGTCAGCTCGACCGTGGGCGCATCGTCGGCAAGCAGGTCGACGAAGGAGCCGTTGAGTTCGCCGGCGCCAAAGGTGTAAGGCTCGCCCACGGCATTCACCGCCACGAGTACCGTCGCGCCGTCACAGGCGCGCTCGAACAGCAGCTGCTTGTTCTGGATCACCACGTTGCGATAGGCACCGTAGTTGAGAGCACGGGCAGCCGCGTCGTCGGCCGAGCGAAGGTGTGCGAGTTGCGTGATGAACGCCGTCAGCTCGTTGGGCGCAGGCTCATCGAGCGCAGGGCGCAGCGCCCAGTCGCCATCGGGGCCGCCCTTTTCGCCGGCGATTCCCCACTCGCTGCCATAGTAGACGCACGGGATGCCTGGCATGCCAAAGAGCATGCCGTAGGCGGGACGCAGGCACGACTTGTCGGTGAGGATGCTCGCCAGGCGCGGCACATCGTGGTTGTCGACAAACGACAGCAGATGTTTGCCGCGGTAGATGCACCACGGATCGCCGCCAAACTGACGATGTAGCGAATGGGCAATCTCGAACATGTTGACCGAGTTAAAGCTGGAATACAGGCCCTTGTAGCACTCGTAGTTGGTGCAGGAGTCGAGCATCTCGTCGTTGACGATCTGGTTGTAGTCGCCGTGGAGTGTCTCGCCGATCAGCACAAAGTCGGACTTGAGCTCACGGGTAAAGACGTGCAGGCGGCGCATAAAGTCGCGGTCGAGCATGTAGGCGACGTCCAGGCGCAGGCCGTCGACGCCAAAGACGTCAGCCCAACGGTGCACGGACTCGAGCAGGTAATCGACCACTGCGGGATTTTGCAGGTTGAGCTTCACAAGCTCAAAATGGCCTTCCCAGCCCTCGTACCAAAAGCCGTCGCCGTAGCACGAGTCACCGTCAAAGCTGATGTGGAACCAGTCCTTGTACGGCGAGTCCCACTTGCGCTCCTGCACATCGCGGAAGGCCCAAAAGCCACGGCCCACATGGTTAAAGACGGCATCGAGCACCACGCGGATGCCATGGGCATGCAGCGTGTCGCATACGGCGGCAAAGTCGGCGTCCCCACCCAGGCGGCGGTCGATGTGGCGCAGGCTGCGCGTGTCGTAGCCATGACTATCGGACTCGAGCGGCGGGTTGATGAGCACAGCGCCAATACCGAGTTTTTGCAGGTAGTCGGCCCATTGGGCGATTTTCATAATAGGAGCATCGGGGTTGGGCACGGCGTTAGCAGCCTGGGCGAGCTCACCCTCGGCAACGGGCGCGGCGTTTTCGCGCGGAGCTCCGCAAAAGCCCAGCGGATAGATCTGATAGAACGTCGTCTCGTATGCCCACATAACAGCCCCCCGGTAAGCTCAACACAACGTCATCCATTGTATGCCCAGCTTGTATCCTCTTCCCCAAAATAAGTTGCGGCGGAATAGTTCCTGCTTGGGCCTTCAGAGGCCTTAAACAGGAACTATTCCACCGCAACTGATGAGGGGACGTGATTAGGCGACGGGCTTTGCGCGGCGTATGGCTGGGAACAGTACGGTGATGGCGAGGATGACGCCCACGACGGCAATCGACCCGCCCACAAAGCCAATCCAGGCAATACCGGGACCCGAAACCACGGCGCCGCCGACCGCAGTGCCCGTACCGATGCCCAGATTGAACAGGCCCGAGAAGATCGACATGGCGACGGCCGACGAATCCGCCGGCGTGTACTTGATGAGCTCGGCCTGAAACGCCACGTTAAAGGCCGTGGCGCAGCAGCCCCATAGCGCGCAAACAGCGAGAACGGCGACGAGCGACGGTGCAACCGGACCCATGAGCAGCAGAGCCACCGGCACGCCGGAGAGCGTGA
Organism: Collinsella sp.; assembly: GCA_048168905.1. GTDB lineage: Bacteria > Actinomycetota > Coriobacteriia > Coriobacteriales > Coriobacteriaceae > Collinsella. The sequence goes on from DBEXMY010000183.1 coordinate 4,349, forward strand.
TAGCCAAGAACGAGAAGCGATGTCCGTCGAACAAGCGACCGAACAGCCAGCTGCCCGCCAGGCCGGAGCAGCCGAACGCCGTCAACGTCATGGTAATAGCGCTTGCGTCGACGTGCGCGACCTGTGCCAGGAACGGCTCGATATAGCTGTAACCCGCGTAGTAGCCGGTCGCCATAAAAACCGTGACCGCGTAGAGCGCGATCAGGAGCGGGTTCCTGAGCAGCTCGGGCAGCTGTTTGACGGTAAAGCGCTCGCCCGCCGGCATAGCCGGGAACACCGCGGCTTGGTACACCACCGCGGCGGCAGAGAAGGCACTGACCACGGCGAATGTCATGCGCCAGCCCACGGCCAGCCCGATGGCGCGGCCGATCGGCAGGCCAAAGATCTGCGCGATGGACGAGCCCGTGGCGATCATGCTGATGGCGAGCGCCCCGTGGCGACTGTCGACCAGGCGCGAGGCCATAATCGAGGCGACCGACCAGAACACGGCATGTGCGCAAGCGACCACCAGACGCGCGCAAACCAAAATAGGATAGGTCGGTGCCAAGGCGGACAGGAACTGGCCCAGCGAGAACACGGCAAGCACACCCAGCAGCATCCGCTTGAACTCGAAACGCGAGGCAAACACCATAAGCGGCAGCGACAGCAGCATGACGCCCCAGGCATAGACCGAGATCATGATGCCCGCCTGGGCCTCGGTGAGCGAGAACGATGCGGCGATATCAGTCAAAAGGCCGATGGGCATAAACTCCGACGTGTTGAACACGAACGCACAGCAGGTGAGCCCGACGAGCGGGAGCCACTGCCTGAGCGTGATGCCGTCTTGCTTTGTTTGAGCCATATAGGAAAACCTCTCCGATTATCTTGAGCGGTGGGCGATTATATAGCAACGGCCCCGCATCCGTCAGTACAGATGCGGGGCCGCAATCAACTCAATACACAGAGGTCGCGCCGTCAATAAATAGCTAAGCCAACCCCAGCAATATGCCCGCCGAATGCACGACAAACGCCACGATCCAGGCGACCGTCACCTGAAACGCGAATACGGCCACGGCGTAACGCCCGCCCAGTTCGCTCTTGACGGCGCCGATTGCCGCCACACAAGGCGGATACAGCAACGTAAAGACCAAGAACACGTAGGCGGTGAACGGCGAAAACATGGTCGACAGTGCCGCGGGCGACGTAGCACCCAAAAGCACGGTGAGGGTCGAGATGACGCTCTCTTTGGCAATAAGTCCGGTGACGAGCGCCGTGGATGCGCGCCAGTCGCCAAAGCCGAGCGGCGCCAGCAGCGGGGCGATGATGCTACCCAGGCCGGCAAGCAGACTCTGCGACTGGTCGGCGACCACGTTAAAGCGGATGTCGAACGTCTGAAGGAACCAGATGACCACGGTCGCGGCAAAGA
>DBEXMY010000184.1:0-9336 GCA_048168905.1 Collinsella sp.
ATATTGCCCAAGAACGCCTTGGCGCGCTCGCTCTTGGGGTGGTCGAAGACCTCGCTCGGCGTACCCTCTTCCACAATGACGCCGCCGTCCATAAAGACGACGCGGTCGGCGACGTCGCGGGCAAAGCCCATCTCGTGCGTCACGACGATCATGGTCATGCCATCGCGTGCCAGGTCGCGCATGACACCCAGAACGTCGCGAACCAGCTCGGGATCGAGCGCCGACGTGGCCTCGTCAAAGAGCATAACGTGAGGGTTCATCGACAGGGCGCGGGCGATGGCAACGCGCTGCTGCTGGCCGCCCGAGAGCTGGCTCGGCATAAAGTCGATACGCTCGGCAAGACCGACCTTGGTCAGCTCCTCGACGGCGATCTTCTCGGCCTCTTCCTTGCTGCGCTTGAGCACCTTTTGCTGCGCAAGCATGACGTTCTTTTTGACCGACAGGTGCGGGAACAGGTTGAACTGCTGAAACACCATGCCCAAGTGCGTACGCACCTTATTGAGGTCAACGCCCTTGGCGCACACATCCACGCCCTCGACGACAATCGAACCACTCGTAGGATGCTCCAGACGATTGATGCAGCGAAGCATCGTCGACTTGCCCGAGCCCGAAGGACCCAGAACTACGACGACCTCGCCCCTATGCACATCCAGATCGATATCGCGCAGGACCACGTTATCGCCAAAGGCCTTCTGGAGGTTCTTGATGCTGACGACGGCCTCGTTCGAGTTATTGGTTTCGCTCATGATAGGACCTCCTTACAGACCGGCGATGTGATCGGCGGGCGTCGCGACAACCTGTCCGGCGCTCTTGGCGGGACGCTTCTTCTTGGTCTCGGTCGTACCCAAAAGCCTCGCCTCAAGACCGCTCACCAAGCGAGCGAGCGGCAGGGTGATGACCAGATAGAACAGGGCGGCAACCACGTACGGTGTAATGGAGCCCGTCGTGGCCACGATGGTACGGGCGTTCATGACGATTTCGACCACACCCACGGCGGCAAGCAGCGACGTATCCTTGTAAAGCAAGATAAACTCGCTGGTCAGCGTAGGCAAAACATTGCGGAACGTCTGCGGAATCATAACGTAGAGCAGCGTCTGGAAGGCATTCATGCCCAGAGAGCGAGCAGCCTCGTTTTGGCCCTTGGGGATCGATTGAATACCGGCACGGAAGATCTCGCACAGGTACGCAGACGAGTTCATGGCCATGACGATGACGCCCAAGACATAGTCGTCCACCTTGACGCCGGCCAACGGCAGACCGAAGAACGCGATATAGATCTGCAGGAACGCCGGCGTACCGCGAATGATATTCACATAGATGCCGGCAAGACAGCGCAGGATGCGCGACTTGGAGATGCGCATGAGCGACAAGGCAAAGCCAAAGGGGATTGCCAGCGGAAACGCCACGAGCACGATCGAGAGCGACATGAGGAAGCCCTTAAAGACGATCGGCAGGCTTTGGACCAAAATGACCGGGTTTAAGAACAGGCGCAGAAACATATTGGAGTTCCAGGCCTCGACCCACGGCTGTTCCTTAAGGTCGGCCAGGAAGTTATCGAATGCCGTCACGCCCTTAATCTCGACGGGAGGAATCTTGGAAATCTTCTTGGTCGAACCGTCGGCGAGCGTATAGGTGCCGCTAAAGGCCTCATCGCCGCCCTCGACGGGAAACGTCACACCGTAAACCTCGACACGGAAAAAACCGCCGGCAGGCGCCGTCTCGCCAAAGTCAATCTTGAGCGTCTGGCCGTCAGCCTTGCACGTGGGCTTCATGGGCGTACGATCCATGAGGTCCTCGCCCGAGAGCATCGTCAATCGCGTGTCATCGGTACCAAACGTCGTGCCGTCGACAAACGTCAAAGAAAGACCGCTCAGCTCCTCGTCGGCATCGGCCTGAACTTCCCAAGTGATGCGCGTCTCGGTGCCACCGACCACGTCGCTACCCGAACCGGTGTTGGGTCGGGCGGTGATCTTTGCGGTCTCAAGCGCCTGGGCAGTCGAGGGCACGCAGGCCCCCGCGCATACCAAGGCGAGCGCCACAGCCAGGGCGCAGGCCAGCTTTTGGAGCATCGAGGGCAGTGGATAGCTCTGGCCCGTAGCTCCTTGGTTCAATCGAGACAAGGTGGCTCCTAACGTTTAAGTTGCCGACATAACGGGGCGGGATGACGCCCATTCAAGAAGCGCAAAGGCCCTCTCCGCCAAAACGGAAAGGGCCCGCGCGCAATCAAGTAGCTATTTTACTTGATGTTGTACTTAGCCATGAGGGCGTCAACGGTACCGTCATCAGTCAGGTCCTTGACGGCCTGGTTGATGTCGTCCTTGAGCTTGGTGTTGCCCTGGTTGATGGCGATGGCGTACTCCTCGCCGGTGCTGATCTGCTTGATGGTCTGGCAGGTGTTGAACTGCTCGGCGGTCAGCTGGCTGGCAACGGAGCGGTTGGTGACTACGGCGTCGCCCTTATCGGACTGCAGGGCGCTGAAGCACTCGGTAGCGTCCTTGTAGGGGACAATCTTGGCCTTGGGGAAGTTCTCCTGGGCAAAGGCCTCGGCGGTCGAGCCAGACTGGACGATGATGGTAGCGTCAGCGTTGTTGAGCTTCTCGCTGTAGTTGTCGGCCGTGATGTCGGTGTTATCGACCTTGGTCACGATAGCCTGATCGTCCATGTAATAGGAATCAGAGAAAGTGACTTCCTTCTCACGCTCGGGCGTGTCGGTGATAGCCGCGATGGAAACGTCATACTTGGCGCCCGAAGCGACGCCCGGAACCAGCGTGTCAAAGTCATTGTTGACATACTCGACATCCAGGCCCAGCTTGTCGCCGATGGCCTTGATGAGCTCAAGGTCAAAGCCCTGATAATCGCCGTTGTCATCCTTGTACTCAAACGGAGCGTACTCGGCAGAGGTGCCGACGGTCAGCGTACCGTCCTTGACGAGCGCGTACTCCTTGGAGCCGTCGACCTTCTCGACCTTAGCGTCGTCAGAGCTGCTGGAACCGGCATCAGAACCAGAGGTGGCGTTGGACGAGCTGCAGCCCGTCAGTGCGAGGGCGAGCGCCATGGCACCCGTGGCGGCAAATGCGCCAAGCTTCTTAAGCTTCATAATCAGTCTCCTTCCGGTGACCTCGTTTGATTCAGAGGTCTGCAAAAACTGTTGGCTATTATGCACCCGGAATTACGAATCTGCAACGAGAAAACTGATTGAAACAAACCCATAACGTGAATGGAATACTCTACTTTATGACAGTCATTACTGCTGCAATGACCTTAATAGTCTAATTTCAGCTGCATAACCTGCAAGTTCGTTCGGAGTCTCCAAAATAAACGGCAGCGAACGCAAACGGCCATTCGATACAATATTCTGCATAGCCTGCATACCGCCACCAAATTCCTCGCTGCCAAGGTATCCCTTGCCGATGCACTCGTGACGATCTTTATGGGCGCCACAAGGGTTCTTCGAATCGTTGATGTGTACGGCATGCAAGCGATCGATACCCACCACGCGGTCGAACTCGTCGAGTACGTCGTCCAGATCATGGATGATGTCGTAGCCGGCATCGCTCACATGGCAGGTATCCAAACAAACGCCCAGCTTATCGGACAGCTCTGGGCGCTTGGCGGCAACGCCCTCGATAATGCACGCCAGTTCCTCAAAGCTGCGGCCCACCTCGGTGCCCTTGCCGGCCATGGTCTCGAGCAGCACTGTCGTCTGCTGGCCCTCAAACATCACCTGGCACAGGGTGTCGACAATCATCTGAATGCCGGCGTCGGAGCCCTGCCCCACATGCGCACCGGGATGGAAGTTGTAGTAGTTGCCGGGCAGCGCCTCCATGCGCCGCAGGTCCTCTGCCATAGCCTCCAAGGCGAACTCGCGCGCCCGCTCTTTGGCAGAACAGGGGTTGTAGGTATACGGGGCATGCGCCACCAGCGGTCCAAAGTCGTTTTGCGACATAAGCTCGCGCAGAGCCGCCACGTCATCCATGTCAAGTTCTTTTGCCTTGCCACCGCGCGGGTTGCGCGTAAAGAACGCAAAGGTATTGGCGCCAATGGACAACGCCGTCTCCCCCATTGCCCGATAGCCCTTCGTCGTCGAAAGATGACACCCGATCGTCAGCATCTCCAGCTCCCTCCTCATCAGTTGCGGTGAAATACGGTCTATTGGTGCCCTATTTTGGCGCAAACAGACCGTATTCCACCGCAAGTTATAAAAGGGGCATCAGGGGCAAAGGCCTCCAAGGCATTCCGGGCGCTGGCGCCATGCCCCCACGCACTAAAGTTTCAAGCGAATCGCATCGATAATGCGCGCGCAGCGCTGCGTGGCGGCAAGGGGCATGACGGGACTCTCGAGTTTCCCCGCCCGGATGAGCTGGGTCGCATGCTGGATTTCGCCGTAGAAATCATCGATCTCAAACGGGGCATTTATTTCGAGCGTTCGACCGTCGGAATACTTCACATGGGCGAGCTCGGGGCGATGGAGACGCTCGATTTCCAACGAGCCTCGCTCACAGACAATCGTTAAGCGGCTTTCATATGTTGCTTTGCCGTCGCACACCATATGAATGGGTATACCGCCGACGCTCATACGGATCTCGTCGGCCCAATCGACGCGGCCGCCTGATACGTCACGCCAGCGAACTTCACGGGATGAAACCTCGCACGCGCCCGCGAGCAAATCCTCAAACCAACCGACCGCATAGCAGCCCATGTCATATAGACAGCCGCCCTGCAACGAATCAAGCAGATAGCCCGAAGGAGGCTCGCCGTAATCGAGCTTTTGCACGCTTTCAATCGAGACAATACGGCCAAGCTCACCCGACGCAAGCAAGTCCTTCACGCGAGTGCGCATCGGGCAAAACCGATTCTTCATCGCCTCCATAAACAGCACGCCGCGCTCACGAGAGGTGGAGGCAATCGAGAGAGCCTCTTCCTCACTCAAAACGGCCGGCTTTTCGCACAGCACGGCCTTTCCCGCGCGCAGTGCCCGACAGACCCAATGCGCATGCATGCCATGTGGAAGAGCCAAGTAGATTGCGTCGACATCGGGGTCGGCAATCAGCGCATCATAAGCCACATCGCCGCTATCGTCAGCCGTGGCATAACTGTGCGCGGCATCAATCGAAAACGCCCTGCAAAACTCCTCAACATGCGAAGGAGTGCGGCCGGCGGCAGCCACAAGCCGTGCCCCGTCCACCTCCTTGAGCGACGATGCAAATCGATGCGAAATGTGTCCAGCGCCCAAAACGCCCCAACAAACCTCACGCAAATCATCACATGAATCCCGATGACCCACGACAGCCCCCTTCAGTTGCGGTGAAATAGTTCCTGTTTGGCCCCTATTCTGCCGCAAACAGGAACTATTCCACCGCAAGTTATAAAAGGGTCATGAGGAGCGCGTTTTGCCGAAGGCCTTAAGCACCGCCGTCACGGGACCAGGCTGGAAACGTCGGCGCACATCGTCGAGACGCTCGGGAATATCGATGTGCTGTGGGCAGTGGCGCGCGCATTTGCCGCACTTGACGCAATTGCTCACGAGCATGGGCTCGCTCGTGCGCCCCGCACTCGCCGGAAAGGATTGCGACAGCCCCGTAAACCAGCTGTGCGCATAGCTCGCGTTGTAGGCGGCAAAGCAGCCGGGAATGTTGATACCCTTGGGGCATGGCATGCAGTAGCCGCATCCCGTGCAGGGCACACGGTTCGATTTCTCAAACTCCATCAACACGCGCGCAATCGTGTCGAGCTGGTTGGCAGTCATCGAATTCGGCAACGCGAGGTCTGCCAGTGACGAATTCTCATCCACCTGCGCGATATCGGTCATACCCGAAAGCAGCATCGTCACCTGAGGATGATTCCACACCCACGAAAGACCCCAGGCGGCAGGAGTGCGCAAATGCGGGTCACGGGCACTATCGAGCACAGCGCGGGCCCGTGGCGGCAGCTTGCCCGCTAAACGCCCGCCCAGCAGCGGCTCCATCACAAACACCGCGAGCCCGCGCTCCGCAGCCGCCATGAGTCCTGCCGTTCCCGCTTGGTAACGCTCGCCGGCATAGTTGTACTGTATCTGGCAAAAATCCCAGTCATATGCGTCAAGCATCGTCAGGAAATCCACCGCGCTGCCGTGGTACGAAAAACCAATCTGGCGAATGCGCCCCGCCGCCTTTTGACACGCGATCCAGTCCTCAATGCCCAATGCCACCACACGTTCCCACTGGGCGGGCGAGGTAATGTTATGCATGAGGTAATAGTCGATATGGTCGGTCCGCAGGCGCCGCAGTTGCTCATCGAAGAACCGGTCGAAATCCTTCGCGCACTTGCACGAAGCATGCGGCAACTTGGTCGCCAGCAACACCCGGTCACGCAGCCCCAAGCGCTCAAGCGAGGCGCCCACGCACGCCTCGTTACCGGGATAGAGATACGCGGTGTCCAGATAATTAATCCCCTGCTCCACCGCACGGGAAATGATGGCATCGGCTGTCTTCGCATCCGGACGTCCCGGCGCACCGGGAAACCTCATGCAGCCCAGACCCAACGCCGAGATACGGTTGCCGCTTTTGGGGTCAACGCGATATTGCACGGCCCCTCCCTTCGCCATCAGCGCCCCGGCAAGGCGAAACACAATGGTCACGCAGCCGAAACATCGTGGAATCGCAATCGAGAACGTATCGTAACGCAGCAGAAATCGAGCTGTCACGGCACCGCTTTAACATCAGCAAAAAGCCCGATGAAAGGAGCCGGGCATGACCACGCGCATGTCTTTGCGGTCTGCCCTGCAGCGTAGCGTCCAGGCAAACGTTTCTTTTTTATAACAGCCGCCCCGCGCACCCACCAATCACCCTGGCAGCATACAATCCATCAGGCGCCCCTTACGCGGGCGCCTTTTACATGGGGAGATGATTCACATGCAGATCAACAAGGTCGCCTTTATCGGCAAGGGCGGCGTCGGCCTGCTCTACGGCAGCATGATCGCCCGGGCGCTCGGCAACGACGCCGTCGAATACATCATGGATGACACCCGTTTTGAGCGTCACGCGGGCGATGCGCTCACTGTCAACGGCAAGCCCTGCGATCTCACGTCCGTCCGCGCCAGCGAGGCGACGCCCGCCGATCTGGTCATCCTGACAGTCAAGACCACCGGTCTCGACCAAGCACTCAAGACTATGGAGCGCGTCGTGGGACCCAACACGCTCATCGCCTCGCTATGTAACGGCATTACGAGCGAGCAAAAGATTGCCGAACGCTTTGGCTGGGAGCATACCGTTCTTGGTATCTGCCAGGGCATGGACGCCGTGTTCCTCAACGGCGCGCTCACCTTTACCAATGCGGGCGAGATCCGCTTTGGCGCGGCGGCCGGCACGGACCCCGCGACCGTCGCCGCTATCGACGGGCTCTACACGCGCTGCGGCATCGCCCATACCGTCGAGCGCGATATTGCGCACCGCATGTGGGCCAAACTCATGCTCAACGACGGCATCAACCAGACCTGCATGGCCTACGGCGGGACCTACGGAAGCGCCACGGAGCCGGGCTCCGAGCAGCGCCGCTGTTTTGTCTCCGCCATGCGCGAGACGCTTGCGGTTGCCAACGCCGAGGGCGTTGAGCTGACCGAAGCAGACCTGACGCAAATGGTGCACCTCATCGAGGGAATCGACCCCGCCGGTATGCCCTCAATGGCTCAGGACCGCATCGCGCAGCGCAAAACAGAGGTCGAGGAGTTCGCGGGCACCGTCCGCCGCCTCGCGGCCAAGCACGATATCCAGGTTCCGCAGAACGAATGGCTCTATCAGCGCATTCGCGATATCGAGGCAAGCTGGTAACGCCAACGCGCCGCATTCAACAGCCTTAGCAGCAAAGCCGCCGCAAGGAGCACTCCCCTTACGGCGGCTTTCATCTTCGTCTATGACCGGCGGTCAATCTCACAACAGCTAGCGTTGCGACTCCGGAACCTCGTCCTCATCGTCGCGACAAAGGACAACACCGGCGCTTCCCAGCAGCGTGGCCGCGATCAGCACGCCGACCACGATAGGAGCAGCCCCGCATGTCCCCTGCATGCCCGCGACGAGCGCGGTCGTGGGACCAAGGCAGCCAAGCATCAACGCGACGGCGGCAACGGTAATATCTCGAGCATTCACAAGACCACTTCCTCCAAGAGAAAGACCTTATTTCTCAAGAACCAGTGTGCTCCGCATCCATTCGCCCAGCGTACCGCCACGGTAAGGGCTCTGTTAACTCAAACGCATACATAGAACGGACGTCCTTACGTTGCCCTAAAGCTCGGTAAAGACGCCCGTCCGCCAAATATCCGTGATGCAGAAAAATTACCAACCGGTGTAGTAGTCGGTGGTTCCGGCAGCGCAGCCGGAGTCATAGACCTTGCAATCACCCTTGGAGCCCGTAAAGGTCGAGCCCTGGGCCATATCGCCCGCGGCAACAACGTAATAGCCGTCGGAATCGCGCCAAAAGCCCTCAGAATCCTGAGTCCATTCGCCCGTGCGATAGTGATAAAGCACATTGCTGCTGTAATAGGTCTCGCGGCGCCCGTTGTAGTTATTGACACCCGCAGAGCGCGTCAGGCCCGATCCGTTCGCGCAGGACGCGGCAGACGCGTAGGACGAAGTGTAACCGGCGTTGTAGTACGAAGCCTGGGCGGCCTCGGCAGCCTCCGCCTCGGCGGCAGCAGCCTCGAGCGCTTCGCGCTTGGCATCCTCAAGCGCAGTGCGCAGCTCATCGAGCTCGGTCGACTTCGCATCGACCTCCCCCATCGTCAACAGGCTGCCCGCGCCATCGATACAGCCCTGCAGCACAGCGCGCTCGTCATCGGTGGCATAGTCACCGTACATGTTCATGATGATCTGAGCGCGCATCTCCAGGGAATCGCGCTTGGCCTCCATCGAGGCGTTCCACTCCTGCATGGAACCATAACCATCGCCGCGATAGTCAACGGGCTGCACCAGCGTCGTCTCAGACGGCGTAGATCCAACCGTATCGGACAGTGTTGCGGCGTGGGCATCAGTTGCACCGGCGCCCGCCAAAAGTGCCACGGTCAGAGCGGCGGAAAGGGCGGCGGCTTTCGGTTTTCGTGAATCAATCCTCATGTAGCTGGAAACCTCCGTAGTGCGTTTTTGCTGCGTTTGAGCTGCGTGTGATTCGATCGCGCTGCATAGTACCCCGAGCAAATCGCGACCTGCGGTTTTACTTAAAAGGCGCACGTCAATTGCGTAAAACTCACATCCTCTCAACAGGAGTTTTCCACAACTCGAATGCATAAAGCGTGTCAAAAACCCTGTTTTTGCGCCCTCTCTATGCAAAAAAGGCGACTGTGCAACCATTGTTCGCACAGGCGCCTTG
>DBEXMY010000185.1:0-2630 GCA_048168905.1 Collinsella sp.
CAGGCGCCGAGCGTCGGGCTCTCCCAGTCGTCCTCGACAAAGCGGACGTCATGGTCGTTGGGGTCCAGACCGATAGCGGCAAGAGACCCCAGGTAAAGCTCCTGGGCGTTGACCGGAGAGGGCTTGATGAGCACCTGGAACTGATAGTAGTGCTGCATGCGGTTGGGGTTCTCGCCGTAGCGGCCGTCGGCGGGACGGCGGCAAGGCTGCGCATAGCAGGTGCGCCACTCGGCGGGACCGAGCGAGCGCAGCGTGGTCGCGGTATGGAAGGTACCGGCACCGACCTCGGAGTCATAGGGCTGCATAATGACGCAGCCCTGCTCGCCCCAGTACTGCTGGAGGCGCAGGATGATGTCTTGGAAGGAAAGCGATGAAGCGTTCATGCCTCTAATATCCCCTCGTCGAAACGATTACACGGTTAGGTACTGTACTATAGCGGTTTTTAGTCGATAGCGCCGATGCGGTTGAGCGGCCAGTAGCGCACGAGTGCCACGGCGATCAAATCAGAGCGATCGACGGGACCAAAGTAGCGTGAGTCGGCAGAGTTTTCGCGGTTGTCGCCCATCACCCACACGCACCCGTCGGGAACGGTGTAGGGATAGCTTACCTGAGCACCGGGCGCTTGGACCGAAAGTGGCCAGCTCATGCCCGTCGTATAGTCCTCGTCGAGCGCTTGGCCGTCAACGACCACCTTGCCATCCTGCAGGTCGACCGTCTGGCCGGCCGTGGCAATAACACGCTTGACAAGAACATCATGCTCGGAGGTGCCATCGGGGTTGTGAAACACCACGATATCGCCCTGCTTGACGGGCTGACCGAGCTCGAGGCTCACCTTTTGCGCCAGGATCTGGTCGCCAATCTCGATCGTGTCCTCCATAGAACCGGTGGGCACCACAAAGGGGTCGACCACAAAGGTACGGATCAGGAACGTGGCCACGAGCGCGATCGCGATGACCGCGATCCACTCAAAAGCGCCCCTCAACGCGGAATGTTGCGTAGGAACCATACTCACTCCTCGCTCTGCGAATACGAAGCGTCAAGAATCTCCTGCGCGTAAGCGCGCTCCTCGGGCGTGAGCCGCGCTGTCTCGATCAGATCGGGACGCCAGCAGCAGGTGCGCTCGATGGCGTTCTTGCGACGCCAGGCATCGACCTTGGCGTGATCGCCGCTCACAAGCACCGGCGGCACGCCCTCGCCGTTGAACTCGGCGGGGCGGGTGTACTGCGCGTACTCGAGCAGTCCTCCGTCCTCGGCGGTCGAGAATGACTCGTCGACGTTGCTCATTTCGTCACCAAGGGCGCCGGGAATCAGGCGTACGACGGCATCGGCAACGACCATAGCGGGAAGCTCGCCGCCCGTGAGCACGTAGTCGCCGATCGACAGACGCTCATCGGCATACGCATACGCGCGCTCGTCGACGCCCTCGTAGCGACTGCACACAAACAGCAGGCGCTCACTTTTGAGCAGGCGCTCGGCCACATGCTGCGTAAAAGGCTCGCCACAGGGGGTAAAGAACACCACAGTGGGCTTGGGACCCTCTGCGCTAATGGCCTCGATGGCCTCTGCGATAGGCTCGACCTTCATGAGCATGCCCTGCCCGCCGCCGTACGTCTCGTCATCGACGGTACGATGGCGGTCGTGCGTCCAGTCGCGCAGGTTATACGCCTTAAAATCAAAAAGGCCGGCATTGCGGGCGCGGCCCAAAATCGACGTGGACATGACGGGCTCAAACATCTCGGGAAAGACCGAAAGGGTCTCGATCAGCATGTTGTCCTCCCTAATTGTCCATATCGATCAGGCCGTCCATAGCGTGGACGGAAATTGTTCCTGTGTCGGGAAGATCGAGCACGACCTGCTCGATCACGGGAATCAGTACCTCGCCGTACCGATCACCCTCGACAACCCAAACATCGTTAGCGGGCGTCGACATGATCTCGACGATCGTACCGAGCGAACCGAAGCGCTCGTCGACCACCTCGCGACCCATCAGGTCGGTATAGGCAGCGTCGAGCGAATCGAGCTCAAAGTCGTCACGATTTGCTAGCACGTAGCATCCCGTGATGCCCTCGGCGGCCGTCAAGTCGTCAATGCCCTCAAACGAGACCAGATCGCCATCGCCCGTATCGGTGACGGACACGACCGTGCAAAAGCGGTCGCGCTTGAGCGCCGGCGGCGTCAGGGCGACGCGCATACCAGGCTCTAATACAGAAGGAAGCCCCCGCAGCGGCTGCGCGAGGACCTCCCCCTTCCTTCCGTGCGGCTTGACCACACGGGCGATGTTTTTGTACTGGGACCTCAAGGTCCTAGCCCAGAACCTCTACCTCGACAGCAGTGTCGAGGCGAGCGGCCAGTGCACGGGCGAGCGTGCGAATGGCCTTGATGGTACGGCCACGACGGCCGATGACCTTAGCGACGTCATCCTCGGCGACCGAAACCTCAATCGTAGAGGCGTCGTCACCATCGATGACCTCAAGGCTCACGGAATCCGGGTCGTCGACGATCTGAACAACGAGATATTCGACGAGATCGGCGATGCGATCTGAGAGCATTGCCTCACCCTCGAGCTGTGCAGCGTCAACCTCAGGCACGATTTACTCCTCGGCGCCCTCAGCGGCCTCAGCGGCAGCCTT
>DBEXMY010000186.1:0-4087 GCA_048168905.1 Collinsella sp.
CATCACCGGACTGTCCGGATCAGGCCGCACACAGGCCATGCACGTGTTCGAGGACATGGGCTATTTTTGCATCGATAACCTGCCTCCACGTCTCATCGCCCAGCTTGCCGAGCTCGTCGGCATCAATACGGGCGTGGGCAGGCATCTCGCCGTCACCTGCGATTTGCGTAGCCAGGGACTGTTTGACGAGCTGCTCGATGCGGTCGCCGCGCTCGAAGAGCGCGAGATGAGCTGCGACATCGTGTTCCTGGAGGCTTCTGACGAGGTGCTGATTCGTCGCTACAGCGAAAATCGCCGCCGTCATCCCATTGCCAAGCCGGGGGAGACTACGGCCGATGCCATTCAGCGCGAGCGCCTTCAGCTGCAGGGCGTGCGCGACCGAGCCGATATGATTATCGACACGAGCCGTCTGCGCACCTCTGCGCTGCGCAACAAGCTACGCATGGCATTTTCCGAGCTGTCCGACCAGCAGCTCATGGACGTCCACGTGTTCTCGTTTGGCTTTAAGCACGGCATGCCCGTCGAGGCGGACATTATGATCGACGTCCGCTTCCTGCCCAATCCGTTCTACGATCCCGAGATGCGCACGATGACCGGTCTCGATAAAAAGGTCTCCGATTTTGTTCTGGATCATCCCAAGACGCAGGAGTTTTGGAAGGCTTGGACACAGCTGCTCGATACGGTGATGCCGGGCTATATCGCGGAGGGTAAGCCGCAGCTTTCTATCGCCATCGGCTGTACGGGCGGCCAGCACCGCAGCGTTGCCATTGCCGAGGCCACGGCCCGTTACCTGGAAGGCGCTCAGTATCATGTGAGCATCTCCCACCGCGACCTGTCGCGCGCCAACACGAAGGCATAGGCCTGCATGTCGTTTACCGCTGAGGTGCGCGACGAGCTTGCGCGCTGCGAACCCGAATGTGAATACTGCGACTTGTCGACGCTTGCCGCCCTCACGCGCGTGAGCGGTACGCTCTCGCTTGCCGGCTCTGGGCGGTATCGTTTGACGGTTGCGACTGAGACGGGAGCCGTCGCGCGCACGATGATCACGCTGACGCATCGTATCCTTAAGCTCAAAACGGAGTTCACCGTCCGTAAATCTGTATTGCATAAGGTTCGAAACTACCTCATCACCTTGCCTGATCAGCCAGACCTGGATAAGGCCTTGGTTCTGCTGGGTATCCTCGAACGTAGGGGAGGACTTGTCGCCGGCGTACCCCGACATATCGTTGCCCGTCCTTGCTGTAGACTTGCCTATATCCGCGGCGCGCTCATCGCGGGCGGCTTCGTGGCCGATCCACGCGGCGATTTTCATTTGGAGATTGCTGTGCAGGGCGAGCAATATGCCAAGGGGCTTTGCGATCTGTTGGAGCAGATTGGGGTCCATGCTCGTGTTAATGCACGGCGGGGGTCATATGCCGTGTACATTAAGAGCGCCGAGGAAATCGAGCATCTATTAAAGCTGATTGGCGCCAAGCGCAGCGTTGCCGAGATTGAGGAGGCGCGCGCGGTCAAGTTGGTTAAGAACGATGTGAACCGTCGCGTGAACGCCGAGCTCGCCAACCAGACCAGAAGCGCCGGTGCCGCCCAACATCAGCTTGCGCTTATCGATGAGCTCGAGCAGCGTGGCCTTCGTGATGCGCTTCCGGATGCCTTGGCGGTCTTTTGCGACCTGCGCGAGCGCTATCCCGATCTGTCGCTGCGTGATTTGGGGGAGATGGCTGACCCTCCCTTGTCGAAGTCAGCCCTCTACCATCGTGTTTTACGGCTTGAAAAGCTCATTGAAGCAAACAGGTAGTTTGAAGTAACGACTTATATATGGATTTAGCTGCTATTTTAGTATTTAAAACGTTTTAACGTAAATTTGATTTTCAATTTCGAGCATTCTCGTGAAATTCAAGTCAAAAAAAAGGTATATTAGGCGAGTGGTTAGTTTGTGGGCCTCAACGGCGGGCGCTGTAGCTCGCGGGGGCCTTACGAAAGGAGACACAATGGCAGTAAAGGTTGCTATTAACGGCTTCGGTCGCATCGGTCGTCTGGCTTTCCGTCAGATGTTCGGTCATGAGGGCTCCGAGATCGTCGCTATCAACGACCTCACCTCTCCCGATATGCTCGCTTACCTGCTGAAGTACGACTCCACGCAGGGCAACTACGCTCGCGATCACGAGGTCGTTGCTGGCGAGGATTCCATCACCGTTGACGGCAAGGAGATCAAGATCTACAAGGAGGCCGACGCTAACAACCTGCCTTGGGGCGACCTTGACGTCGACGTCGTTCTCGAGTGCACCGGCTTCTACACCAGCAAGGCTAAGGCTCAGGCCCACATCAACGCTGGCGCCAAGAAGGTCGTCATCTCCGCTCCGGCCGGCAGCGATCTGCCCACCATCGTGTACAACGTCAACCATGAGACGCTGACCGCTGAGGACAACATCATCTCCGCTGCTTCCTGCACCACCAACTGCCTCGCCCCGATGGCCAAGGGTCTGAACGACTTCGCTCCCATCGTGTCCGGCATCATGACCACCATCCACGCCTTCACCGGCGACCAGATGCCGCTCGACGGCCCGCAGCGCAAGGGCAACTTCCGTCGCTCCCGCGCCTGCTCCGAGAACATCGTCCCGAACACCACGGGCGCTGCCAAGGCCATCGGCCTGGTTCTCCCCGAGCTCAACGGCAAGCTCATCGGTGCCGCCCAGCGCGTCCCGACGCCGACCGGCTCGCTGACCAACCTCTACGCCGTCGTTGACAAGAAGGTCACCGTCGACGAGGTCAACGCTGCCATGAAGGCCTACGCCGAGACCATCCCCGAGACCTTCGCCTACAACGAGGACCAGATCGTCTCCCGCGACATCGTCGGCGAGACCCACGGCTCCATCTTCGACGCCACTCAGACCATGTGCTCTGACCTCGGCAACGGCCAGACCCTCGTTCAGGTCACCTCTTGGTACGACAACGAGAACTCCGACACCTCTCAGATGGTCCGCACCATCAAGTACTTCGAGAAGTTCGTTGCTTAATTTAGCTTTTAGCGAATAGCTCGTTGAGCGTCTAAAGAAGGGCGCGGCCTTATAGGGCTTACACCCTAGGGTCGCGCCCTTTTTATAAGAAATCGTCTGCCGTAATGGGAGGCAGACACGTACGAAAGGTAGAAGCAAACATGGCCTTTACCAAGAAGACCGTCCGCGACATCGATGTCGACGGAAAGCGCGTTCTCGTCCGCGTTGACTTTAACGTGCCTATCAAGGATGGCGTCGTTGGCGACACCACCCGTATCAAGGCTGCCCTGCCCACCATCAACTACCTCGTTGAGCACAACGCTCGCGTCATCCTCATGAGCCACCTCGGCCGTCCCGAGGGCACCGGCTTCCAGCCCGAGCTGTCCCTCGAGCCCGTCGCCAAGAAGCTCGCTGAGCTCTCTGGTCTCGACGTTGCCTTTGTCGCTGACACCTACGGCGAGAAGGCTGCTGAGGCTGTCGCCGCCGTCGAGCCGGGTAAGGTCCTCGTTCTCGAGAACGTCCGTTTTGACAAGCGTGAGAAGAAGAACGATCCCGAGATCGCTAAGAAGCTCGCTTCCTATGGTGACGTCTTCGTTCTCGATGCCTTCGGCACCGCTCACCGCGCCCAGGGTTCCGTCGTGGGCCCCGCCGCTTACCTGCCTGCCGTCGCCGGCTTCTTGCTCGAGAAGGAGGTCGACACGCTGACCGGCATCTTCGCCGAGCCCGAGCGCCCCTTCGTCGCCATCGTCGGCGGTTCCAAGGTTTCCTCCAAGATCGGCGTTCTCGATCACCTCATCGACTCCGCTGACACCCTGATCATCGGTGGCGGCATGGCCTACACCTTCTTCCTGGCTCAGGGCCTGTCCGTTGGTCAGTCCCTCAAGGAAGAGGACTGGGTCGAGCGCGCCGGCGAGATGCTCAAGAAGGCCGAGGAGAAGGGTGTCAAGATCCTACTCCCCATCGACAACCGTGTTGCCGATCACTTTGGCGAGGACGCTGTCCCCGAGGTTGTTGCTTCCGACGCTATCCCCGGCGATCGTGAGGGTATGGACATCGGTCCCAAGACCGAGGAGCTCTATGCCGAGGCTGTCAAG
>DBEXMY010000187.1:0-1809 GCA_048168905.1 Collinsella sp.
TGGCGATGTCCTCGGCTGCGTGGGGACGGCGTAGTGCTTCGCCGTTGATGAGTAGCGCTTTGAGCGACTCAGGGTGGTCGTGCAGGTGACGAAGCGTCACGATGAGTTCTCGTGCGGTGGTGACATGCATGCTGGCGCCCATGCCGGTGAGCATCGTGGTGTTGGCCTTTTCCTGACCGTATGATTTGCCCAGCAGGATCATCGGCAGATGTGCGCATAGGCACTCGGTGACCGTGAGTCCGCCCGATTTGAGGATTGCCAGGTCGCAGCCGTGCATGAGGGCCGCCATGTCGTCCACGTAGTCCAGAACCGTGACGTTATCGAGCTTCATGGCGTCGAAGAGCGTCTTGAGTCGGGTGGCGTATTCTTTATCCTTGCCCGGTAAAAAGACAAAGTGCATGTCCTCAAAGCTGCGTAAGAAGGGGAGCGTGTGGTCCATCGCGGCGCGGAAACGCACGTATGGTTGGGGTAAACTGGCACCGGCCATCACCAATACGACGGTTTTGTCTATGGGGAGATTGAACTTGCTCAGCTCTTCCTCGCGATCGTAATTTGAATCGAAACCGGCTCGGATGGGGATGCCCGTTATGCGGATCTTTGACTCGGGAACTTTGCGGGGGCGCAGCGTTTCGGCCATAAACTCGTTGGCCACGCAGAACAGGTCGGTGTCCTTGTGGGGCCAAAAGCCTTCGACTTCATAGTCTGTTGGTACGCAGATGACCGGATAATCGATACCCGTAATAACGCGGGCACCCACGGCAACATTGGCTGCTGTGATGTGCGTTGCGACCACGGCTATAGGCCTGCGGCGACGAATATATTCGTTGAAGGCGGGGAACATAATTCGCGACCATGCCGTGCCGCCACCCCAGAGAAGATGCCCCGTAAGCGTATATCGCCAGGTCAGGTCGTAAATGGGGCGTGTTGCTCCCGTAAAAGAAGCCGCGGTCTTATTGCCGTCGAATTTAATACGTCCAAAATCAAGGATATCGAGCACTTCAATTTCAATATCCTCAGGGATTCCCTTGGTGCCGCGGATAAGGTCAAATGCTTGTGCAATCGCGTTGGCGGCGGCTTTGTGGCCCGATCCAACTGATGCGTGCACAATGGTTACCAGGGGTTTTTGTGCAGGTAAAACGGTCATTTGCTCCGGTTGGGGAGTGGCTTGCATGGGCAGGGGAGCGCTATTGCTCGTCTGCGTTTGATCCATCGATAACTCCCCTTCAGCTTTGTTACGCGATTTATCATTGTAGTGCATGAGTGTCATGTTCACGTAAATTTGGGTATGAGCGCAAAGAACGACAACGTTTCGACGAGAGGATTCTTCATGACTACCGATCAGCCGATTGATGTTGCGATTATCGGTGGAGGTCCCGCGGGCTATGCTGCCGCCATTTACGCTGCGCGTGCCAACCTGACGACGACCGTGATTGAGCAGGGCATGTCGGGTGGACAGATCGCCACGACCAATGAGGTCGAGAACTATCCGGGCATTCCGCTCTTGAGTGGCGCCGAACTCGGCGAGCGTTTTCAGCAACATGCAGAGGGGCTGGGAGCGCAGGTTACATGGAGCATGGTTACGGGTATCGATTACGATGCCGATGCAGCGCTGTTTACGGTGCATCACGATATGGGCGATACGCTTGCCTCGAGCGTTATCGCTTGCATGGGTGCCACGCCGCGTCCGGCAGGTTTCGCTGGCGAGGATACCTATCGCGGTCGTGGCGTTTCATATTGCGCAACATGTGACGGCATGTTCTTCCGCGGCAAACAGGTCTTTGTAATCGGTGGTGGCAATTCGGCATGCGA
>DBEXMY010000188.1:0-8218 GCA_048168905.1 Collinsella sp.
ACGCATGCAGGGACGTATGTATAACATAACAGTAGCTGACAATGGGCTGGATCATATAGGCAAAGCCGCGACGATACACGCCCTGCGAATCGATATAGAACAAGGCGTGCGTCCAGTAACTGGTAAAAGCCAGCACGACCACCAGAGCCGTAGGCAACGTTACAAGCACCACCCTATAGCGCGAGGTCACAAGGCGAGAGCCCTGCATCGTCTCGGAATAGATAAACCAAATGAGACACGCGATGGCAAAGAGCGAAAACGAAACCGCGTTGGAAATCCAGTTGGCAGCAATACCCAACGTGCCGTCCGCACCATCCGAAAGCGTCCAGATCATATCGAATAATATGTACGCGGCAGAGGTGTAGCCAAGCATGCTAAACAATAGCTGCAGGGTGCTCGAGAACAAGGAGCGACGACTTCGCGCGGCAAGCCCGATAAGAACAATCATGCATAGCAGGAATATCTCAATCTTGAGTGCCTTAACCACTAGACGCCATCCCTTCAATATCCGAATGGTCAGAATCGCCCAATTCGAATCAGGGCAATAAACACCCCTTTACTCCGCAGGGGTAAAGGGAATCATAGCAAAGCGCCCGAACATCACTGCAAAACAGTTTCTGTTCGGGCGCTCGGACGGCGCGAATTGCACGCCGGAATCAATTATCGGTAACGGCCGTTACTCGCCATCGATGTCGGTCGCGACGGCCTCCTCGATGGCCTCGACACCGGCAGGCGACAGGTCCTCCTTGCCCTGGCAGAACTTCTTGTCGACCCAGCCGGTCAGAATCGGAGCCATGATTGCCGTGATGATAACGGCAGTGGCGATCTGGGCGTACGCGGTGGGCGCAAGCTCGGCGTAGCGCGGCGCGACCTCGGCGAGAGCAACCGGCGTGGTCATAGCCGTGCCGGCGATGGTGGAACAAGCCACGGCAGCCTTGCCGTTACCACCGCACAGGCGCTCGAACGCAAAGGTGATGGGACCGACGACAAACAGCGTGACAAGGCCCAGCAAGATGCCGGAAATACCACCGGCGATGAAGCTCGAAAGGCTCATGGACGCACCGAGCTGAAAACCAATTACAGCGATCGCGGGATTGGCGCCGGGAACCAGCAGGTTCTTGATAAACGGGAACAGGTTGCCCAGAACCATGCCGATAACGAGCGGCAAAATGGAGCCGATGATAGTACCGACAGGGATGTTGGCAAGACCCGAAACACCAAGGATGATCATCGTGACGGCGGGGCCGGCCGTAAAGAACAGGATACCGACGGCGCCCTGCTCGGACTCATCGCCGAACTCGCCCATGATGCCCGTATAGAGCGCCATGTTGCAAAACGTAATGCCGCCGATGATAGACACGGAGCTCAGACCCAGGAAGTTGTCGTTAAAGAAATATGCCACGCCTAGGCCGAGAGCCGCTGCGACGACCAGCTTGGGAATCAGCACGACGATACCGGTCTTGATGGCGCCCGGCGTGGACTTAAAGCTGATGCCGGCGCCCACGAACAGCAGGATCGCGGCGACGATGGTATTGGAGCCACCGCGGCAGGCAGCCGTAAAGAAGCCGCCGATCTCAAAAACCTGCGGGCAGAAGGTGTTGAGCAAAAGACCGACGATCATCGGATAGATCATGATGTCGCCCGGGATGCGCGGAACCTTGAATTTCTTTTGCTCGTTGGCAGTCGCTTCCTGTGCCATGAAACCCCCATTTCCGCTGACGCGGAACAAAAGCCCACGTCATGCTTTGCTACAGTAAAGTTTGACCATGGTACCAGAAGAAATAGACCAGCTCGGTAAAAAATTCGACAAGTTGGGATGGAACGAGATTCGGCGCCCGCGACGCCACCCCTATATAAGGCTCAAGACAATATAGAGTACGATGCCCGAGACGCAGCACCACAGCATCGATTTTGTCTTGACCGCCACGACCACGACGCCGACGGCCGCAATCCAGGGAACCAAGGCAGGCCAGAGTCCCGCGTCGAACGCGCCGGGGCTCACCAAGTCGTTGGCGACCAGCGCGGCAAAGGCAGCGGGCGGGATATAGCCCAGGGCCTCGGTAATGCGGGGCGACAGGGTCCGCCCGCGCAAGGCGAACGCCGGCGCGATGCGAAAGAACGCGATAGCAGCCCACGACGACAGCCACAGAACCAAGAACTCGTTAACGGGCATCGCGGGCACCTCTTCCGTCAAATACAGCATCGCACGCCAACGCAATGGCAATGCCGGCCACGACGCTTGCCGGCACGGCAATATTCGTGAGGCCCAAGAACTTGCATACGGCGACGGACACCGCGCCCGAAACCGCCGCGACAACGTTGCCGCGCGACAGCCGCTGCGAAAAGAGCAGGCAGATAAAGAGCGAGGTGCAGACAAAGGCTGCAATGGCGGTGGGAACATCGACAACGGCGCCGACGATGGTGCCCATCGTACACGAAACGCCCCATGTTGCGATGAGGATCACGTTGAGCACAAAGGACTCGCGCGGGCCTCAATCCTCCCCTTCAACCAACTTGGCAAGCGAGATGCCATATGCCTCCTCGGTAAGTGTCGCGGCAACAGCCAGCGTCTGACGCTTCGAGGCACCCGTCAGATGCGGCGCGATCGATGCCGAGTAAAGCGCAAAACGCGAGGAGATGGCGGCAACGCTCGCGATAATCGAAGGTGCCGGCACGTCCGCCAGCCAAAGATTGCAGATCATAAACTGGCCGCTGCCCGTCACAAACGTGCTGCTCAGGGCAAAGACCATCCAGGGCTCCATTCCCGTCTGCCCCATGATCATTCCGCACGGCGCGCCTATTGCAACATAGGTAAGCATCACCGGCCAGACGGTTCTAACGATTTTGAGCACCATACGCTTCTCATCCTGACAAGGTCTCCGAGCCGCATGTAGCGATACGGCAGAATCATCATCCGACAGCAACCGAGTTCACCTACAATTGCCACCGGATCGAAAGACACAACTTTTTAGGAAGTCATTATGACAGCTATCGATCGAGACCGGGCGCGCGCGGCCTTCAAAAGCTACACCGATGCCTACGACGCCACCAACCCACGCATCGCGCTCAAAATCGAGCATACGTACCACGTGGCCGAGGCATGCGATGCCGTAGCGCGCGAGCAGGGCTGGTCGTCAGAAGATATTGACCTGGCATGGCTTTGCGGCCTGCTACACGATATGGGCCGCTTTGAGCAGCTGCGACGCTGGGACACCTTTAAGGACGCCGAGAGCATGAGCCATGCGGCGCTGGGCATCGAGGTCCTCTTTGGCGAGAATCCCGCCGATGCACCCGCCACGACAAACATCCGTGACTTTATCGAAACCGGTGCGCATGACGAGCTCATCCGAGCGAGCATCGCCTATCACAGCGACTTTCGCCTGCCGGCACAACTCGACGAGCGTACACGGTGCTTCTGCGATATCGTGCGCGATGGTGACAAGATCGACATTATGCGCACCATCGCCGACAGCACCGTCGACACCATCCTCAAAGTGGATGAGGACGCGTTTCTAGCAAGTCGCTTTTCGGTACCGACGCTTGCCGCCTTTGACGAGCATCGGTGCGTCGCGCGCGACGAGCGCAACGAGCCGGCGGACTACCTGGTGGGGCTCATCTGCTTTATGTTTGAGCTCGTCTATCCAGCAAGCCGCGCGCTGGCGCGCGAACAGGGCGATATCTACCGCCTGCTCGACGCACCCTTTGGCATTACGCGCCCCTTTACCAATCCCACCACGCAAGCGACCTGGGAGTGCCTAAAGGACGAGATGCGCGACTGGCTGGCGCGCGCCTAGCGCTCAAGCTGGGCCAGCAGCTCCTCGACGACCTCGACGGCGTCCCCAACAACCTTGTACTGGGCAGCACCAAAAATGGGGGCATCCGGGTCCTCGTTGATGGCGATAATGCACTCCGCCCCACCGATGCCGGCAAGATGCTGGATGGCGCCCGAAACACCGATACTCACGAGAAGCTTGGGCGAAACCGATACGCCGGTCTGGCCAATCTGATGGCGATACTCCAACCAGCCGGCCTCCACGACAGGTCGCGTGCAACCAAGCTCGGCTCCCAGAGCCTCGGCGAGCCTTCGCATCAGGGGCAGATTCTTCTTGGAGCCAATGCCGCGGCCCACCACGACCAAGCGCTCGGCATTGGCGATCGAGGGCTGCTGTCCCCACTCCTCGGCGGGAATCGAGATCTCGACACGAGCCTTAGCATCATCCGCAAGCGATATCTGGGTGATCGTGCCGGAGCGGTCGTAGTCAAAGTCGGGCGCCTTAAAGATGCCGGGACGAACCGTTGCCATCTGGGGACGATGATTGGGGCAGACGATGGTGGCCATCAGGTTGCCGCCAAACGCCGGACGCGTCTGTTGCAGCAGTCCCGTCTCCGTATCCATCGAAAGTACGGTGCAGTCAGCCGTAAGGCCCGTCTGCAAGCGCACGGCAACGCCGGGTGCCAGTTCGCGGCCAAAAGCGGTCGCACCGTATAGGATGGCCTCGGGTTTGCGTTCGGCTACCAAATCGCAGATCAAGCGGGCGTAGACCTCCGCATCGTTTTGGCGCAGGCGCTCGTCGCGACAGGCCAGGACTTCGTCGGCGCCCGCACAAACCAGATGCTCCAGGTCGCCGAGAGAACCCTCGGGACCCATACCGATCAGTGCCACCAGACGGCAGTCGCGAGCATCGGCAAGCTCGCGGCCCTTGCCAATAAGCTCATAGGCAACGGGAGTCACCGTATCGTGCTCGTCGGTCTGCGCGAATACCCAAATGTCTCGACATGCATCAAGGTCCACCGCACCAGCGGCCTCGTCACGCTCGATCGAGATAGCGTTGACAGGGCAGGCGTCGACGCACCCACCGCATAGGATGCAGCCGTCGGTTACGCGGGCGCATCGGCTGGGTCGCTCGCCTTCCACTACGATGCCGCCCGAGGCACAGGCGCGAACGCAGCGACCGCAGCCGATACAGGCTTCGCTATCGATAATCAGTCCGCTCATCTATGCCATCCCCTCGATAATCTTGGCAAGCTTTGCCGCCTGCTCGGACGCCGTCCCCTCAACGGCCTCGCACGTTTGGTCACGGTCGGGCACAAACGAGCGCACGACCTGTGTCGGCGACCCGGCAAGACCGCAACGCGCGGGGTCGGCGTTCACGTCGGCGGCACTGACCACGCGCACGTCCGCCTCCTCCGCCGCGCGAATACCGGCAATACTCGGCATACGCAACTGGCCAATCTCCTTGGCAGTCGTCATCGCGCACGGCATCTCAAGATAGACCGTCTCCTCGCCGGCATCGCAACCGTGAACGAGCGAAAGCGCACCGCACGTCGTAAAACCTGCGCTCTGCACGCAGCTCACATCGGTCACGCAGGGAATCTCAAAGGCGCCGGCAAGCTCGGGGCCAATCTGGGCCGTATCGCCATCCACCGCCATCTTGCCGCAGATGAGCAGGTCGAAGTCCTCGTCGAGCGCTTCGATGCCGCACTTGAGGGCATAGGTGGTTGCCAGGGTATCGGCGCCCGCAAAGGCTCGGTCGGTCAGCAGCAGCGCGTCGTCGGCGCCTCGAGCGATGCAGTCGCGCAGCAGCGATTCGGTCGCGGGGATGCCCATCGACACCACCGTCACGCGCACGTCCATGCCAAAGCCGATAAAGTCGTCCTTCAGCGCCAGCGCGCATTCCAAAGCGCTCGCATCAAAGGGATTAATGACCGCCTGCTTGCCATCGCGCACGATGGTATTGGTCTTGGGGTCCATCTTGACCTCGGTGCTGCCCGGCACGGCCTTGACGCACACCACCATATGGAAATCGATCATCTTCACGCGCCCCCTTTCTGGACGAGCTCATCCAAGAGCTTCTCCGAAAACAGGTTACCGCGACCCAGCTGCCCGGCAGGATCGAGCTGGAGCTTGAGCCGCGCCGACTCGACCATGGCCTCGTGACCGTACATCGTCTCCAAGAAGCCCGCCTTGATCTTGCCGACGCCGTGTTCTGCGGAGACGGCACCGCCCATGGCCGTGACCTCGGAAGCCCACTGGGCAAAGAGTTCTCCGCCGCGGCGATAATCCTGTGCATCGCGCGGCAGAATGTTCACATGCAGATGGTTGTTACCGATATGCCCCCAGGCGGCAGATTCAAGCCCACTTTCCGCCAGCGTGCGGCGATAGAGGGCGATAACATCGGCCAAGTGCGCGTTGGGCACCGACATGTCCGAACCCAGTTTGGTGATGGTGGGATCCATGCGGCGGCGCTCGTCGATGAGCATGTTGACGCTCTCGGGCACCGCATGGCGGAAGAATCGCTGACACTCGCGATCGACCTCGGTGCGCGCGACCCATGTCGCATCGTCACTGCCGCCCGCAAGCTCCAGTACCCACCCCAAGTGATACAGCTCCTCAGTCGCCTGGGCTTCGTCGTCGCAGTCGAGCTCCACGTAGACACAGACCTTGGCGTCTTTGTCGAGCGCAGGCAGCGAGGCAAACGCCGTCGACTGCTCGCGCTGACGACGTAGAATATCCAGGGCGCCAGCATCGAAGTACTCGATGGCAGCCGCATGGGACAGGACGGGACGCACAGAATCGGTGAAGGACACGGCCTTGTCTTCGCTGTCGAAGAAGCAGCTCACGCCCCAAACGACCGCGGGTGCCACCTGCAGGGCAATCTCGAGTTCGGTGATGACGCCGATTGTGCCACACGCACCGATAAACAGATCGATGGCATCCATATCGTCAGCAACGAAATAGCCCGAAGCATTTTTTGTCTTGGGCATGGTATAGCCGGGAAGATCGAGCTCGAGTGTACGGCCCGCTGCCGTCACGAGCGACAGGTGGCGGCCCTGGGTAAAAGCCTCGCCGCGCCGAAGCTCAAGCAAATCGCCATCAGCCAGCACGACGTGGAGTCCCGTGATATGTGGGCGCATGGGGCCGTAGGCGTAGCTGCGGGCACCGGAGGCGTTACATGCCGCCATGCCGCCCAGACAGGCAGACGCCTCGGTGGGATCGGTGGGAAAAAACTGCTCGGGAGCCTCTTGGAACTCCTCGTAGGCCTCAAGCGATGCCTGGTCCCAACCAGCGGTCGGCAGCACCTTCTTGCTCAGCTGCTTGCGCAGCTCCGAGAGCACAACGCCCGGCTCCACGCGCAGCAAAAATTGGCCTTGTTCATCGCGGCGAAGGCCCAAGTAGCGATTCATACGGGAAGTATTGAGGATATGCCCGCCGTGGGGCACGGCACCGGCGGCAAGGCCGGTTCGGGCGCCCTGAACCGTTACCGGGACACGCTCGGCATGGAGCTTTTCCAAAATGGCACGGACCTCGTCTTCCGTTGTCGGAAACGAGATGCTCGATGCTTCGCCCGATGCGCGAGATTCATCGCGGCCATACTCTTCGAACTCGTCGGTGAAGGGTTTGATGGTTACAGACACGCGAACTCCCCCTTTAGCTAACTACAGTGTTTGCAGGGAGATGTTACCGCATCGTTTCGTCGACGTGTTCGAGACCGTCTCCATAATTGGCGATTTTTACGTTCGTGCAATTCGGCGAGCGGCTGGATTTCCTCGGCAGACGATGCTTTTAACACATATGGCCCCGCCGTCACTGACCGCGCGATTGCCGCTCGAAAAAAGTTGGAGTATTTTTTGCCGCCTTTTACCTGCGGAGACGCCAATCCGTCAAGCATTTGGTCAGCAATTGGTCAAGTAACGGCTGATACGGTCGGCATCGACAGCCAAAACCGACAGAAGTTTTGGCCCCAGAAGCAGGGAGGTTCCCATGGCATATTACTGGCCCCAGTACGGCATCGCCATCGAAGTCGACGACGATCCCCATCTCCTGCCTTTCGACGAAGAGGCATTCCCCGATACGACGGTCTACCACGTTACCACCGATGTGATCTGCGACCCCGAGTCGTTCTCGGCGCTCGCCCACCGCATCGCGCATATCCACGACATCGAGCTCCCTCCCGACTTCGACGAGCTTGTCTACTCACGCCGCCTGATGCTTCACATGCTCTTTGGAGCGAACCCGTCCACCTTTGCGCGCATCTATACCGCCAAGGATGCCGCATGAGCGCGAAGAAGCCACCCCACTTTGCAGGCCTGGGTCGTCGCAAGAAGCTCATCGTTGCCTGCTTGGCCATCGTCTGTGCCCTTGTCGCCGTAGGACTATACGCTTGGCAGTCGCAGCCCGTACCCGAGGCGGGCGCGTCGGGTACGCCGGCCGAGGGCC
>DBEXMY010000189.1:0-6942 GCA_048168905.1 Collinsella sp.
AATGAGGAGCTGACCTCTAAGGTCGCCGAGCTTTCTGAGGCTCAAAAGACCGCTGAGCGTCTGGAGGGGCTGGTCGGCCTGCAGTCGACCTACAACCTCAAATCGACCGCAGCTCGTATCGTTGGTGCCTCGGGCGATGCCTGGACTTCGACCGTCACGATTGATAAGGGTTCTGCCGACGGGCTTACCATCAACATGCCTGTGACGAGTTCGGCCGGTGTTATCGGCCAGATCATCGAAGTCTCGGCTAAAACGTCCACCGTGCGCCTGATTGGCGACGAGAACTCCGGCGTATCCGCCATGGTGCAGGACACGCGCGCCCAGGGCATGCTGCAGGGTCAGGCTGACGGCACGCTGCGTCTTGAGTACGTGAGCGTCGACTCCGATGTTAAGGTTGGCGACATCATCGTGACCTCGGGCATCGGTGGCGTGTTCCCCAAGGGCCTTCCGCTTGGCACCGTCTCGTCGGTTGAGAAATCGGCAAACGACGTGTACTACACCATTGTGGTGCGCGCTCAGACCACGGCCGAGAACAACGAGGAAGTGCTGGTCATCACCTCGCTGACCGACGAACAGTCGGCCTCGGATGAGGACGTGAGCACGGCCAACAGCACGCCGCAGGGAACGTCGCGCGATGCTGCGACCAAGACGAAGGACGAGAGCTCGGATGACAGTTCCGACACGTCCGAGACGACCGATTCTGGCTCGAGCGAATAGGGGGCATGTCCATGGATCTACACGAGCAGGGGATGAGCTCCCGCACGTTTGTAATCGCCGCCATTGTGTGTGTGCTGCTGCAGGCAGGCCTGGCACCGCAGATCTCCATTGCGGGAGGTCGCGTCAACTTCATGATTATCCTGGTGTGCCTAAGCGTGTTCTCTGGCGACCCGACCCGTGCCGTCGTGTGCGGTTTTTGCAGCGGCTTGTTTTATGACCTGTCCGCTGCCGTGCCGGTGGGCGTTATGTCGCTCCTGCTGACCGTGGGTTCTTTTGCCCTGGTGCACAGCGCCGTCGGTCAGACGGGCGGTACCCCGAGTGCGCGCGGCGTCACCGTGGGCGCCTTCGCGCTCGTCATTAATGTGATCTACAGCATCATCTTGCTGTTTATGGGTTTGGAGACGAGCTTTGTCGTGGCGATCTTCGGCCATGCGCTGCCGTCCTCGATCCTGACGGGTCTGGTTGCCATTCCGTTTTTGATGTCCGGCGTCGTGCCGCAGTCCGGCTATGGATTCTCCGCACGTGGCGGACGCCAGACGGGTATGCGCTTTAAGCCCAAGACCCGCAAGCTCAAATAGGGGAGGCCCGTAGATGTCTTCCCAGATGACGGTTATTATCGCCGGTATCGTGCTGGTTGTGGCCATCGTGGTCGCGCTGGTCATCATGCGTCGAGGCGATTCCCGTTTTACCTACGATACACAGCATGGAACGGCCCCGCGCGCCACCGAGGGCGAGGGCAATACCGCGGCGACCGCCTTTAAGGGCCGCTTTTCCATCCTCACCACGGGTGTGGGCGCGATGTTTGCGGCACTTGCCGTCAAGCTGTGGGGCATGCAGATGGTCTCGTCGGACTATTACGAGAAGCAGGCCAATAGTAATCAGACTCGCACCGTTACCACACCCGCTGTGCGCGGCCGCATCCTCGACCGCAATGGCGTGGCGCTTGTCCAGAACCGTCCCTCACTTGCTGTCGTGGCCTACCGCGACCTTGCCGAGGATGAGGTTCTGGTTCGCCATCTTGCCAACGTGCTTGGAATGCCTTATGTGGCGGTCCTTCGCAATATTCAGGACAATACAGAGGGCGCTCAGAGCCTGCATACCATCGCGACGGACGTCCGTCGCTCCACGGTTGCCTATATCAAGGAACACGCCGGCGAGTTCCCGGGCGTCAAGATTGCCGAGCGTACCGAGCGCCAGTATCCATACGGCGAGACGGCATGCCATATCTTGGGCTATACCGGCACCATTACCTCCGAGCAGCTCGAGGCCCAGAATAAGAAAACCTCTGGCGATGATGATGCTTCTGCTGGCAAGATTACGTACCAGTCGGGCGATATCGTGGGCCAGGCGGGCGTTGAGAGCTACTACGAAAACCTGCTGCAGGGTATTCGTGGCGAGCAGACCGTCAAGGTCGATGCCTCGGGCAATGTGACCGGTCAGGCCGGCGCCGTGCCCGCGAAGGCCGGCTCCGACATTAAGCTCACGCTCGACCTTAAGATCCAACAGGCCTGTGAGACGGCGCTGGCGAGCGCTATCGAGCTTGCCAAGACCACTGGCTACAGCAATGCCGGCAACGGCGCTGTGGTGTGTCTCGATCCCAACAATGGCGAGATCCTGGGCATGGCGAGCCAGCCCAAGTTCGATCCGTCCGTCTTTATCGGCGGCGTCTCAAATGACGTGTGGACCGAGCTCAATGATGACAAGGGTTCGCACCCGCTGCTCAACCGCGCCATTAGCGGACAGTACATGTCGGCCTCGACCATCAAGCCGCTCTCGGCACTGGCCGGTCTTGAGTTTGGAACCTACACTTCAACGCAGACAACCAACTGCACGGGTTATTGGACGGGTCTGGGCAAGGCTTGGGGCAAGCGCTGCTGGCTGACGTCTGGCCACGGCACCATGACGCTGCAGTCGGGTATCGCCAACTCGTGCGACCCCGTCTTCTACGACATGGGTAAGGCGTTCTTTTATGACGAGCAACATCCCGAGGGCCTGCAGGAGGTCTTTCGTCGCTGGGGCCTAGGCAAGACCTGCGGTATCGATCTGCCGAGTGAGGGCGCGGGTCGTATTCCCGATGCCGAGTGGAAAGAGTCATACTTCACCGACGCCTCTGCCGAGGACCGCAAGTGGAATGCCGGCGATATGACCAACATTGCTATCGGCCAGGGCGACATCCTGGTGACGCCCCTGCAGATGGCGTGCGCCTATATGGGTCTTGCCAACGGCGGCAAACAGTACGTGCCTCACGTATTTTTGTCTGCCGTGTCGCGCGATGGCGACGGCGATGCCTATAAGTACAATGGCAAGGGCAAGAAGAAGCGCCTGGAGGCCAAGATCAACAGCGATTCGGATTTGGCTCTTGTTCGCAACGGCATGCACGACGTGATTTACACGGCATCGACGTCCCTGGCGGCGCACTTTGGCACCCTGACGCCGCAGGTATACGGCAAGTCGGGCACGGGCGAGAAAAGTGGCGAGGACGAATACGCGTGGTTCTGCGCCTATGCACCGGCCGATGATCCCAAGTATGTCATCGCTACCGTCCTGGAGCAGGGCGGCGGTGGCTCAGATACCGCGATGCATGTCGTGCGCGACGTGCTCGGCGTGATTTATGACGAGCCCGATACCTCTTCGGCCTCGGGCGATTCTTCGGTTCGATAGGAGGTTGCGATGGATTTTTCTCCGGCGGATCTGTTCCGTTCAACCAAGACCGGCTCTCGCAGCAGCCTGGACCGCGTCAACAAGCAACTTTCGGCCTCGCGCGGCACGTTTCGCCAAAAGGTGCATATCGGTGTGCTCGTGGCTACTGTGGCGCTCGTCGCCTACGGTGCCATCATTATCTGGTCGGCTTCGCAGTTTAAGGCCGATGCTTCGTTCTCGCGCCATTTGCTGGGAATTGGCATCGGAGCGGTGCTGGCGGTGCTCGTCTGGCGAACCGACCTGCGCGGTATTTCCAATTTCTCGACGGCGTTGCTCGTCATCGACCTGATCGTGATCTTCTCGCCCAAGATTCCGGGTCTGTCCTATACGGGCGGTCTGGGCATGACGGGCTGGATCAAGATTCCCGGTATCGGCTTGACGTTCCAGCCGGTTGAGCTTGCCAAGCTCATCACCATCTTCTTTATTGCTACGCTTGGCTCGCAGTATAACGGTCGCATCGATACCGTTCGCGACTACGTCAAGCTCTGCGGCATGCTGTCCATTCCGTTTTTGGCCGTCGTTGCCATGGGTGACCTGGGCTCGGGCCTGGTCGTGCTGGTTTCGGGCGCCATCGTCATCTGCATGAGCGGTGCACGCCGCGAATGGGTGCTGTCGACCCTGGCCCTGCTCGTGGGCTTGGTGGCTCTCGTTCTGGCGCTCGATTCGGTCTTTGATTCGTTGCTCGGCCACGATGTGCTCATCAAGCAGTATCAGATGAACCGTCTGACGGTCTTTATCGACCCCGATAATGCCGATTCGGACGATGCCTACAACCTGCAGCAGTCGCTTATCGCCGTTGGCTCGGGCGGCTTCTTTGGTAAGGGTTTGGGCCATGCGACGCAGTCGGCCGGCGGCTTTCTGCCTGAGTTCCACACCGACTTCGTCTTCGCCTTCCTGTCCGAGACCTTTGGCTTTTGCGGTTCCTTTTTGCTGCTGTGCTTGTACGTGCTGCTCATCTTCTCGACGATCCGCGTTGCCTTTAAGTGCGAGTCTCTGTTTTTACGTCTTTCGTGTGTGGGCATCGTTGGCATGTGGGCGTTCCAGACCTTCGAAAACATCGGCATGTGCATCGGCATGATGCCGATTACCGGTATTCCACTACCGTTTATTAGCTTCGGTTCGTCTTCGATGATGATTCAGCTGCTGACGGTAGGTATCGTACAATCCATATGGCGGCATCGTTCGGGCGCCGCGTAACCGCTGGAGGGGTTTGCTATGAAAATTCCCGTAGATAA
The DNA here is from genome assembly GCA_048168905.1 of Collinsella sp. Taxonomy (GTDB): domain Bacteria; phylum Actinomycetota; class Coriobacteriia; order Coriobacteriales; family Coriobacteriaceae; genus Collinsella. The sequence continues at coordinate 4,653 of DBEXMY010000189.1, forward strand.
GCTGACCCGCGCTTTTAAGATGGGCGCGTCCGTTAAGAAGGATTCCGATACGCCGGTGCGCGTCTCGGTCTATCTGGATTCGTCCGCATCGCGCTTTCTGGCCGAGACGGTGCGTGACGCCTTTGTGCCACAGACGACCTCGGGTATTGTGCGCGTCGAGCGTCTGGGGGAGGAGCGAATTGCTCCAAAGACCGATACCGATGTGGTGCTGGTGCTCTCGTGTGGTTCCGACCGCTTGGAGAGTGCCGTGCGGGAGCTCGTGATCGCCGGCGCGCCCGTGTGCGTGCTTGCCGAGTCTGCTGTGGAGGTGCCGTTTATCGAGGAGTCCACGCCCATGCTCGGCGTGGTGGCGGCAACCGATAAGACGTATCTGCTCGAGACGCTTGCCCGCTGGATTCTCGATCGCACCGACAAGGAAACGGCTTTTGCGGCGAACTTTGCCTTCATGCGCATCGCGGCGGCCAATCGTATCATCACCTCGTGCGCGCTCACCAATATGGCGACCGGTGCGCTGGTGTTTTTGCCGGGCGCCGATTATCCCGTTATGGCGCTGGCGCAGGTGGGCATGCTCTTTGAGCTCGCTGCCGTCTTTGGACGCGGCATTAAGCCTGAGCGCGGCTACGAGGTCGCGGGCGTGCTTGCCGGCGGTCTTGTGATCCGAGCGGTCACCCGCGCACTTGTCAAGCAGACGCCGCATATTGGGTTTGCCGTCAAGGCGCTCACTGCTGCCGCGGGCACCTATGGCATGGGCCGTGCGCTCGTTTCGCTCTACGAGCGCGATGTCGACTACAGTCGTGCCAACGAGGTGGTCACTGCCACGTTCTCCCGCGTTCGCGATCTGGTGACCACGGTCGCGGGCGCTACCCGTCCTATGGCGTCCTACCAGGACGCATCCGATCTCGCAGCTTAGGGGTTTTCCGTTGCGCGTTGCATACCAAGACTGTTTTCATTTAATTGAGCCGCTGCTCGCCAAGGTCGAGAAACCGAGCCGCTATATCGATCACGAGTGGGGCACGCTTTCCAAGGCCGATGCCGACTACCGTTGCTGCCTGATCTACCCGGATGTGTACGAGGTCGGTCTGCCCAACCAGGGCATCGCCATCCTCTACAACATCCTTAACCAGGCCGAGGGCATCTCCTGCGAGCGCGGCTATGTGCCGTGGCCCGATATGGGTGACGCCATGCGCGAGGCAGGCATTCCGCTGCTCTCGCTCGAGGGTGCAGCGCCGGTCGCTTCGTTTGATATCGTCGGCCTGCATGTGCCGCACGAGATGGCGGTGACGAACTTCCTCGAGGCACTCGACCTCGCTGGTATTCCGCTGTTAGCGGCTGACCGCACCGAGGACGACCCCATTATCATCGCCGGCGGCCCCTCGGTGTACAACCCCGAGCCGTACGCGGCCTTCTTCGATGCCATCCTCATCGGTGAGGGCGAGGAATCGCTGCTCGAGACCTGCCAGCTGCATCGCCGCCTGCGTGATGAAGGAGTCCCGCGCGCGCAGATTGTCGAGCAGCTTGCATCCATTGCCGGCAACTACGTGCCGTCGCTCTATGAGGTTCGTCACGACGAGCCCTGCTCGCCGCATGGCTACACCGTGCCGCGTGAAGGCAAGGATGCGCCGACCGTGGTCTACAAGCGCGTCGTTGAGGATTTCGGCGCCACGAATCCGCTGTCGCAGTCCTGCGTGCCCTATGCGCAGCTGGTTCACGACCGCCTGTCTATCGAGATCCTGCGCGGCTGCGCCCGCGGCTGTCGTTTTTGTCAGGCCGGCATGACGTATCGCCCAGTGCGCGAGCGCTCGGCCGACCAGATTGTCTCGTCGGTGATTCAGGGTCTGGAAAAGACTGGCTATGACGAGGTGTCGCTGACCTCGCTCTCCACGACCGACCACTCCTGCATTCGCGACGTGCTCGGCAGGCTCAACCGTCGCCTGGAGGATACGGGTATTCGCGTGTCTATTCCGTCGCAGCGCCTGGATTCGTTTGGCGTGGATATGGCCGAGTCGGTTGCCGGCGAAAAGAAGGGCGGCCTGACGTTCGCGCCCGAGGCCGGCAGCCAGCGCATGCGCGACATCATTAACAAGAACGTGACCGAGGAGGACCTGGACCGTGCGGCCAAGGCGGCCTTCGAGGCCGGCTGGAACCGCATGAAGCTCTACTTTATGATGGGCCTTCCTGGCGAGCGCGACGAGGACATCGTGGCCATCGCCAATCTGGCCGATCACGTGCTGGAGCTCGGTCGTTCCGTGGTGCCCAAGGCTCGTCGCGGCTCGATCTCGGTGTCGATCTC
>DBEXMY010000190.1:0-2941 GCA_048168905.1 Collinsella sp.
AAGACCGTGTTCTGGAACGGCCCCATGGGCGTCTTCGAGTTTGACAACTTTGCTCACGGCACCCAGGCTATCGCCGAGGCTCTCGCCGAGGCTGACTGCACCTCGATCATCGGCGGTGGTGACTCTGTCGCAGCTGTCAACAAGTTCAACCTGGCCGACAAGATGAGCTGGATCTCCACCGGTGGTGGCGCTTCCATGGAGCTCGTCGAGGGTAAGGCCCTGCCCGGAGTGGAGGCGCTTCTCGATGCCTAATCGCACCCTTCTTATCGCTGGTAACTGGAAGATGAACAACGACGTCGCCGAGGCCGCCAAGCTCGCCGACGAGCTGGCTCAGGCTCTGCCCGAGGTTCCGGCTGGCGTCGAGGTGCTCGTCTGCCCTCCGACCATCGACATCACCACGGTTCATGACCGCATTCAGGCTGCCCCCATCGCCCTCGGTGCACAGAACGTGTACTGGGAGGCCAAGGGTGCCTTCACGGGTGAGTCCTCTTGCGACATGCTCAAGTCCGCTGGCTGCACCTACTGCATCATCGGTCACTCCGAGCGTCGCGACTACTTCCACGAGACCGACGAGGACCAGAACAAGAAGGCCAAGGCTCTCGTTGCCGCCGGCCTTGTTCCCGTCTTCTGCTGCGGCGAGTCCCTTGAGGTCCGCGAGGCCGGCACCTATGTCGAGCACGTCGTGAACCAGGTCAAGGCTGGCCTTGCTGGTCTTGAGATCACCTGCCCCAAGCAGGTCGTCGTCGCCTATGAGCCCATCTGGGCCATCGGCACCGGCAAGACCGCTACCGCCGAGGATGCTCAGGAGGTCTGCGGCGCTATCCGTGAGACCCTCAAGGAGATGTTCGGCGAGGAGCTCGCCAACGGCATCCGCGTTCTCTACGGTGGTTCCGCCAAGCCCGGTAACATCGCCGAGCTCGTCGCCAAGCCCGACGTTGACGGCGCCCTCGTGGGCGGCGCTTCGCTCAAGGCTGCCGACTTCGCCTCTATGGTCGTCAAGGCAGGCGAGTAGGACATATGGCACAACGTCATCTTCCTGCTCTCCTGATTATCATGGACGGCTGCGGCCTGGCTCCGGCTGATGGCGAGAACGCCGTCGCCGCTGCCAAGACGCCCTTCCTTGATGGCCTGTACGAGAAGTATCCTCACACCACGCTCGGTGCTTCGGGCGAGGACGTGGGCCTTCCCGACGGCCAGATGGGCAACTCCGAGGTGGGTCACCTCAACATCGGTGCCGGTCGCATCGTGTTCCAGGAGCTTTCGCGCATCAACAATGCCATCAAGGACGGCTCCATCGCCAAGAACGAGGTTTTCGTCAAGGCCATGGACGATGTCAAGGCTGACGGCAAGACTCTCCACCTCATGGGCCTTATGAGCCCTGGCGGCGTTCACTCCCACATGAACCACGTCGAGGCTCTGGTCAAGATGGCTGCCGAGCACGGTGTCAAGACCGTTCGCGTCCACGCCTTCATGGATGGCCGCGACGTTGACCCGCAGTCCGGTGCCGGCTACATGAGTGAGTTCTGCGCCTTCCTGGCTAAGATCTCCGAGGAGACCGGTTGCGACGCTCGCGTTGCCACCGTCTCGGGCCGTTATTGGGCCATGGACCGCGATAATCGTTGGGAGCGCATCCAGCGCGCCTACGACGTCATGGTCAACGCGTCCGATGCTGATACCGACCCCGTTGCCGGTATCAAGGCCTACTACGAGAAGGACCCGCGCGGCGACGAGTTCGTCGAGCCCTTCGCTGCCCACAACGAGGGCATTCACGAGGGCGACGCGGCCATCTTCTTCAACTTCCGTCCCGACCGCGCTCGTCAGATGACCCGCGTGTTCACGGACAAGGAGTTCGACGGCTTTGAGCGCGAGCAGATCAAGCTTTCGCACTTTGTGACGATGACCGAGTATGATCCGACGTTTGACGTCGAGGTCGCCTTCCCCAAGACGTTCCCCGAGAACGTCCTGGCCGACGTTATCGCCGCCAATGGCCTGAAGCAGCTGCACACTGCCGAGACCGAGAAGTACGCGCACGTGACGTTCTTCCTCAACGGTGGCATCGAGGAGCCCAAGGAGGGCGAGGAGCGCGTGCTCGTCGCTTCCCCCAAGGTTGCTACCTACGATCTGCAGCCCGAGATGAGCGCTCCCGAGGTTACCGAGAAGCTCGTCGCCGCCATCAACGAGGATCGCGCTGATTTCTACATCGTGAACTTCGCGAACTGCGACATGGTTGGTCACACCGGTGTCTTCGACGCTGCCGTTAAGGCCGTTGAGGCTGTTGACGATGCCCTGTCCAAGGTTGTCCCGGCGATTCTCGCCAAGGGCGGCTTTGCACTGATTACCGCCGACCACGGCAACGCCGATCACATGTTTGACGTTGCTTCCGACGGTTCCAAGCATCCGTTTACGGCTCACACCACCAACCGCGTGCCGTTCATCATCGTTGATGAGAAGGCCAAGCTCACCGGTATCGAGGACGGCCGTCTTTCCGATATCGCTCCGACCATGCTCACCATGGCTGGTATTGAGCCTTCCGCCGAGATGACGGGCCGCGTGCTCGCTACCGAGGCCTAATAGAAAACAAATACCGTTTTCTAGCAAGGGGGTTGTCCACAACCGGACAACCCCCTTTTTGGTATTTCTGCCATTTCCACCCCGTCCTTGAGTGGCAGGTAGGGGAGAGCGGGGGATTGTGGTACAGTACTGGAGTTTGAACTGTTCTATTAAGGAGCTTATCTATGGGTCCGTTCCAGATTCTTCTGTTTGTCGTTTGGGCTGTTTCTGCCGTGGCGCTGACGATTCTCGTCCTGATGCATTCCGGTAAGGGTACCGGCGTTTCGGATATGATTGCCAGCTCGCTGTATAACTCCAGCTCTGCCACGGGCGGTATGGAGCAGAACCATGACCGCCAGACCGTCATCAAGGCTGTCGTGTTTGCCGTGTG
>DBEXMY010000191.1:0-4505 GCA_048168905.1 Collinsella sp.
GCCTGGGCTCGATGAAGCCGGGCATCATCTGCATGAACTCTATATTAGTAAGTGTTGCGCCGTGCGCCAGTGCGATGGCCTGCGAGGAGCTGAGCACATCAGCCGACGTAAGGCTGCGCTCGAACAGGCCGCCTGTGCCACCGGCTGCGATGATCGTGGCCTTGGCAGCAAAGGGCACGATTCGATTTTCGGTAAGGTCGTAGAGTACGGTTCCGGTTATTCTGCCGCTCGTGTCCTCAACAAGGTCGATAAGCTCATGGCGGGGGAGCAGGCGAATGCCGAGCGACTCGATCCAGGTCGTCAGAGCGTCCTCAAGGGGCTTGCGGGTGAGGCCGCGCCACATGCGCGTCTTGTGGTCAAAGCAGGGGATAAATTGCTTTTGTTGAGCACTCTTGGCGCTTTGCGGACGCTGGAGCTCAACGCCCAGGTCTTGCTCGAGCCAGTCAATCGCTTGGGGAATGCCGTGGACGAACGTTTGGACGAGTTCGGGGTCGGCAACGCCGCCGCCGACGGCCAGGATGGTGTCGATGAGGTCCTGCTCGTCGTCTTCGTCGACGGGACCGATGAGGCCGAGGCCCCAGGTACCCGGGAAAAAGCTCGATCCACTCATGGTCTTGCCGGCGCTTGCCACAGTGACGGTTGCACCCGTGCGTGCCGCTTCGATGGCAGCACAAAGGCCCGCAATGCCAGATCCAATTACCAGTACATCAGTCGATTCCATCGGATTCCTTTCTCGTCCGGCGCATTGTCGCACGGGTGATCGGCAATGGGGCCGCAAAGACCCGGCAAATCGGTAAAGGGCAAATATGGCAGGTGGGCGTCATTGACGCTCTGACGCTCCATCTCATCACATCTTGTATTTCGCCCCAACTGATATATCGGCATTAGCTACCCTGCGACAGCGCAAACAAAAAGAGCCGCTACCCGGGTGGGTAGCGGCTCCAAATCTCAACTATATGAGCATCGCGCGGGCGCGATTAGGCCTTGAGGGCCTCCTCGACGGCGACAGCGCAGGCGACGGTGGCACCGACCATGGGGTTGTTGCCCATGCCGATGAGACCCATCATGTCAACGTGCGCAGGCACGGAGGAAGAACCGGCGAACTGGGCGTCGGAGTGCATACGGCCCATGGTGTCGGTCATGCCGTAAGAGGCAGGGCCGGCGCCCATGTTGTCCGGGTGCAGGGTACGACCAGTGCCGCCACCAGAAGCGACGGAGAAGTACTTCTTGCCAGCCTCGAGGCGCTCCTTCTTGTAGGTGCCAGCGACGGGGTGCTGGAAGCGCGTGGGGTTGGTGGAGTTACCGGTGATCGAGATGTCGACGTTCTCGTGCCACATGATGGCAACGCCCTCGCGGACGTCGTCGGCGCCGTAGCAGTTGACGGCGGCGCGGGGACCATCGGAGTAGGGGATGGTCTCGACGACCTTGAGCTCGCCCGTGAAGTAGTCGAACTGGGTCTTCACGTAGGTGAAGCCGTTGATGCGGGCGATGATCTGAGCAGCGTCCTTGCCCAGACCGTTGAGGATGACGCGCAGCGGCTTCTTGCGAGCCTTGTTGGCGTTTAGAGCCAGGCCGATAGCACCCTCAGCGGCAGCGAAGGACTCGTGACCGGCCAGGAAGGCGAAGCACTCGGTGTCGTCGGAGAGCAGCATAGCGCCCAGGTTGCCGTGGCCCAGACCGACCTTGCGGTCCTCGGCGACGGAGCCGGGAACGGTGAAGGCCTGGATGCCCTCGCCGATGATGGCGGCAGCCTCAGAAGCGGACTTGGCGCCACGCTTGACAGCGAGAGCGCAACCGAGGGTGTAGGCCCACTCGGCGTTCTGGAAGGCGATGGACTGGGTGTTGTTGACGATCTCACGCGGGTTGAAGCCCTTGTCGGTGCAGATCTGCAGAGCTTCCTCGAGGGAGGCGATGCCGTTGTCGGCGAGGCACTTGTTGATCTTGTCAGCGCGGCGCTCGTAACCTTCGAACGTAACAGACATAGTTATTTCCCTCCCTTTCTACTCGTGAACCGGGAACACGCTGGCGACGGAGTGAGTCTCCTCGTCGGTGCGCGGGTCGATGTACTTGGCAGCGTTCTCCCACTGACCATAGTGGCCCATAGCGCCAGCGATGGCCTCCTCGGGGGTCTTGCCGGCCTTGACGGCGTCGGTGAACTTGCCGAGGTTCAGGAACTCGAACGCGATGATCTCGTTCTTGTCGTTGAGAGCCATGCGGGTGACGTAGCCCTGAGCGAGCTCGAGGTAACGAGCGCCCTTGGCCTTGGTGCCGAACATGGTGCCGACCTGAGAGCGAAGGCCCTTGCCGAGGTCGTCGAGGGAGGCGCCCACGGGCAGGCCGCCCTCGGAGAACGCGGTCTGGCTGCGGCCGTAAACGATCTGCAGGAAGATCTCGCGCATAGCAACGTTGATGGCGTCGCAGACGAGGTCGGTGTTGAGGGCCTCGAGGATGGTCTTACCGGGAAGGATCTCGGAAGCCATGGCGGCAGAGTGGGTCATGCCCGAGCAGCCGATGGTCTCAACGAGGGCCTCCTCGATGATGCCGTCCTTGACGTTCAGCGTGAGCTTGCAGGCGCCCTGCTGAGGTGCGCACCAACCCACACCGTGCGTAAGACCGGAGATGTCGGAAATCTCCTTAGCCTGGACCCACTTGCCCTCCTCGGGGATGGGTGCGGGGCCGTGGTATGCACCCTTGGCAACGGGGCACATGTTCTCCACTTCCTGTGAGTACTGCATGCCTCTCCTCTCTATCGTGTTGGCGTCCCGTCTGGGGGCCGTGGCTGGCGATTGCCGGGCGACCCTTCGAAAGGGACATGACATGCAGCCCCTATAATACCGCGAAATGCACGGAATATTCGGCGAACGGCTCAGTTTTCGTAGCGAGATGCGCGGAACTTTCAATTGAAACGGTTTAACTCTATATTCTGTGGTCGTGCACTTCCGTAGAGGGGGTCCGTCTTGGGCAAGCTTTTGGTCAGCTTTTGTAAGCGTTGCAGGGGTTGACCTGTTGCAACGGTGCCGTTCGCCGCCTGTTTACTGCCTTTGGCCGCGCGAGCGAATTGTTTTGCGTGAATGTTTTGATGGCACGCTTCAATCGTGCTGTATTGGATGGCAAGCAGATCCCGGCGAAGGGAGCGCCATGCAGCGCGTTTGGAGAACGGTTACCGGCTTTTACCATGTCTGTGCCCGCGGTACGGGCAAGCAGCTCATCTTTGAGGGCGATGAAGACCGGTGGGAGTTCTTGGAGCTGATGCGTGAGTGCTGCCGCAAGGCGGGCGTGACGGTTATCGCCTGGTGCCTTATGGGCAATCACGTGCGTCTGGTGCTTGCAGATTACGAGGACGCGATGAGCGCGGCGATGCACCGGCTGCTTTTGACGTACGCGCGGCGGTTCAATAAACGCACGGGGCGCACAGGGCATCTGTTCCAGAACCGTTTTGACCGGCGCTCGCTCGATACCGACTGGCAGGTGATGGAGGCTATTCGCTCCGTTCACGCCGATCCGCAGGAGGCGGGCATCAGTCTCATTGAGCGTTATCCCTGGAGCAGCTTTCCGGAGCATTTGTGCGCTTACGACGGTGACGCGGCCGATGTCGCGAGGGGATTTTCTGATCCTTCTTGCGTGCTTGAGCTTTTTGGTTCTGCCGAGGGCTTTATTGCCTATTCGCTTTCGACGCCCGACGGCGGCGAACCGGCGCTGCGCGATATGAAAGAGACAGAGTGGGAACGCCACGCCTTTGCCGACAAGTTGGCGAAGAGCCTCGGGGCTCCGCTCCATGGGGTTAAAGACGCACCGCCTGCGCAGCGCGATACCGTTATTTTTGGATTGCACGATGCCGGTTTTACGGTGCGCCAGATTGAGCGGTATACCGGGATTGGCAAAAGTACCGTCTCTCGTATCGTGCGCGCTTATGCGCGGGTGAAGGCACAGACTGAGCTCTCGGAATAGAAAATGGCCGAACCACTCTTGTCAAGCGATTCGGCCAACAAAAATCTTAAGATTTGGGACAAGTACTACTGATTATTTCGCCCCTCGAGCATGCCGTCGAGGGTGCGCCAGGCGAGCTCGGCGCATTTGACGCGGGCGGGCATGTGCGAGATGTCCTGGAGCTGGGCGGCTTCGTCCAGGTCTTCCAGGTCTTCCTCGGAGAGCTGCTCGCCGCGGATCATGGCGAGGAAGAGCTCTGCCAGGCGGTGAGCTTCCTCGACGGTCTCGCCGGTGATGAGGTCGGCCATGATGTCGGCGCTGGCCTGGCTGATGGCGCAGCCGTGGCCGGTAAAGGAGGCCTCCTCGATCACGCCGTTCTCGACGCGCAGCTGCAAGGTGAGCTCGTCGCCGCAGCTGGGGTTGATGCCGTCGTGCTCGTGCGTGGGGGCATCCATCTCGTACTTGTAGTCGGGGTGCGAGTTGTGCTCCATAAACGTGGTGGAGGTGTACAGATTACCCATTGAACGTGCTCCAAACGTGATGCAGGCCGGCGATGAACTTATCGATGTCGGCCTTGT
>DBEXMY010000192.1:0-4071 GCA_048168905.1 Collinsella sp.
TGTGTCTTAACCGATTCCTCGCAGCTAAACAGTACATGAAGACTCTTGATTCCGCGCTTCTTGCATTCTTTGCGCATGATGCGGCTCATGGGGTCACGTACCGTATCGAAAATGTCGGCAAAGCGGAGGCACTCGGGATGGAGCTTGTTGGCCCCGCCCATGGAGCTAACCAAACGAATGTCGTGGTCCTGAGCATATTTGGCAATGGTGAGCTTGGCCGAGATGGTGTCGATGGCGTCGACGACGTAGTCGAGCTTGCCGTCCGTCTGCTCCAAAACGCGCGCGAAAAATTCGTCGATATTGTCGCTCAACAGGTATTCGGTGCGCTTGATGACGGTAGCGGCTGGATTGATGTCGTGGATCATGGCTTCCATAACATCGACCTTGCGCTTGCCGATGGTGCTTTGAAAGGCGATGGCCTGGCGATTGATATTGCTGGGCGCGATGATGTCCTTATCCAGAATGACGAAATGACCAATGCCGCCGCGGACAAGTGCCTCGCAGCAATTGGAGCCCACACCTCCGCAGCCGAGCACCAGCACCGTGGCGGCGGCGAGTTTGTCGAGTGCCTCGCGGCCCATGATGATCTCGAGCTTGGTGTCGCGTGTCTCGTTGGGGGTTGCGGCTGTGGTTTCGGTCATAGACATCCTCCGATGGGGAAGCGAATCGTGTTTTAGCTATCGTCATTATAGGTATTATCGCGATTCCATTTGAGCCCTAGGGGCTTGTTGAAATGAGGCAGTGATTCGCATAAGATGAAGCAGATGGCACCCGTTGCCGCGGGTTGGCCAACTCCCAAACACGTTTGTAGCGTGAGAAGTGGCCGTCTTCGCATTACGCGGGGGCGGCTATTTCATTCGACCTCCAATGTGGATGCCGAGCTCCACAGCCGCGATTACAAGCAATAACAACGTCAGGACATCGTCAATACTCATAGTCCATCTCCTTCTCGGGTAGAGGGAGCTGGCCCATCTGCTTCAACTTCCATTGTAGCTAAATACGAACGAATGTTCTATAGATGTTCCTGTATTAGATAATTAGACAAACATCTAAATATCGAGTATAGTGTGCGCGTCATGAGAGATGATGAAAGGGGGTCTTATGCCGGGAGAGGGTTTTAAGGCGCTTGCCGATCCAACGCGACGGCGCATTTTGGAGTTGCTGCGCGAGGGCAATTGCACGGCGGGGGAGCTTGCCGAGCATTTCGATATCAGTAAGCCGTCGCTGAGCCATCACTTGGCGACGCTCAAAAACGCCGGGTTGGTAACCGACGAACGTCATGGTCAAAACATCGTATACAGCTTAAACACTACCGTCATGCAGGACTTGATCGGTTGGTTTATGGGCTTTACAAACACGGAAGGTGATAAGGATGAATAACGAAAACAAGGGCATTCACCCCACGGGGGTATCGCGGCGTGTGTGGATTGCGCTGGTCGCTCTGTGCGTCGCCAATGTCGCAGCGCATCTCATGGTGATGCCGAGCTTGCCTGGGCAGATTCCCACGCACTGGGGCGCGAACGGCGCCGTCGACGGTTGGGGTCCCAGCTGGATGGCCTCCGCGCTCGGCGTGCTGCCTCTGGTGCTTCTCGCAATGTTCTGCGTGGTGCCGCGCATCGATCCCAAAGGTGAGGCATATCGAACCTCGGGCAAGTTCTATCAGGGCTTCGTAATCGCCTTCACATTGTTCATGTGCGCCATAAGCTGGCTGGGAGAGCTTACGGTCTGGGGCGTGGTGCCGGCGGTCGGTTCGGTCAACGTGCTGATTTCCGGTGTTGTCGGTTTGCTGTTCATCGGCGTAGGCAACTACTTGCCGCGTGTGAAGCAGAACTATACGCTCGGTATCAAGACGCCTTGGGCGCTTGCCAATCCCGAGAACTGGCGCCGTACGCAGCGCTTTGGCGGTGCCTGCTTTATGGTGCTGGGCTTTGGCCTGATTGTGATGGGCGTGGCAGGCAGCGTGCTTTCGAGTGAAGTCGTCGCCGCGGTGATTGCGGTTCTGGCGTTTGGTTCGGTTGGAGCCGTCTACGTCTACTCGTATCTGCTGTGGCGCAAATCGCAGCGAGCCGCTCGCTAAGGTTGCGGAAAACTAGCGTACGCAGTTCATAGTATGTTCCGGGGGAACTTTTCCCAGGTAGTATTAGGGGATATGGGCAACCATGCCCCTTTTTCGTTACGTTTCAGAGCTGGTTTTTCCATTTCGTTTCCACTTAGGCGAAACAAGAATAGGGAAACAGCAGGTAGAAAGGATAAAACAGGCAAATGGCGGAGTTTATCTACCAGATGTATCAGGCTCGTAAGGCCCATGGCGACAAGGTAATCCTTGACGACGTGACCCTGAGCTTCTACCCCGGTGCCAAGATCGGCGTCGTGGGCCCCAACGGCATGGGCAAGTCGACCCTGCTCAAGATTATGGCCGGCATCGAGGAGGTCTCCAACGGCGATGCCAGGCTCACCCCCGGCTACACCGTGGGCATCCTGCAGCAGGAGCCGCCGCTCGACGACGACAAGACCGTTATCGAGAACGTGCGCATGGCGTTTGGCGATATGATCGCCAAGGTCGATCGCTTCAATAAGATCGGCGAGGAGATGTGCGACCCGGACTGCGACATGGACGCCCTCATGGCTGAGATGGGAAAGCTCCAGGACGAGATCGACGCCGCCGACGGCTGGGATATCGATTCCAAGCTCGGCCAGGCCATGGACGCCCTGCAGCTGCCCGATTCCGACATGCCGGTCAACGTGCTTTCCGGCGGCGAGCGCCGCCGCGTGGCCCTGTGCAAGCTGCTGCTCGAGGCTCCCGACCTGCTGCTGCTCGACGAGCCCACGAACCACCTGGACGCCGAGTCGATCCTGTGGCTCGAGCACTTCCTGCACAACTACCAGGGCGCGGTGCTTGCCGTCACACACGATCGCTACTTCCTGGATAACGTTGCCGAGTGGATCTGCGAGGTCGACCGCGGTCACCTTTATCCCTACAAGGGCAACTACTCCACGTATCTGGAGACCAAGGCCGCCCGTATCGAGGCACAGGGCAACCGCGACGCCAAGCTCGCCAAGCGCATGGAGGCCGAGCTCGAGTGGGTGCGCAGCTCGCCCAAGGCCCGTCAGGCCAAGAACAAGGCCCGTCTGGCTCGCTACGAGGAGATGGAGGCCGAGGCCCGCGCAAGCCAGAAGCTCGACTGGACCGACATCCGCATCCCTGTGGGCCCGCGTTTGGGCAACAAGGTGCTCGAGGCCCATCATCTGCACAAGGAGTTCGATGGCCGCGTGCTCATCGATGACCTTTCGTTCACCCTGCCGCGCAACGGCATCGTGGGCGTCATCGGCCCCAACGGTGTCGGTAAGACCACGCTGTTCAAGACGATTGTGGGTCTGGAGCCGCTGACTTCGGGCGAGCTTGAGGTGGGCGAGACCGTCAAGATCTCCTATGTCGACCAGAACCGCTCCGGCATCGACCCCGATAAGAACCTATGGGAGGTCGTCTCGGACGGCCTGGACCACATGATGGTCGGCGAGACCGAGGTTCCGAGCCGCGCTTATGTGGCGAGCTTTGGCTTTAAGGGCCAGGACCAGCAGAAGCGCGCTGGCGTACTTTCCGGTGGCGAGCGCAACCGTCTGAACCTGGCGCTCACGCTCAAGCAGGGCGGCAACCTGCTGCTCCTCGACGAGCCTACGAACGACCTCGACGTCGAGACGCTGTCCTCGCTCGAAGCGGCGCTGCTCGAGTTCCCGGGCTGCTCGGTGGTCATTAGCCATGACCGTATGTTCCTGGACCGCGTCGCCACGCACATTCTGGCGTGGGAAGGCACCGACGAGAACCCGGGCAACTGGTATTGGTTCGAGGGAAACTGCGAGGCCTATCAGGCCAACCGCAGCGAGCGCCGGGGCGAGGACGCAGCCCAGCCGCATCGTATCCACCGTAAGCTGACGCGCGACTAGATCGTTACGCGGTTTTCCAAACCGCGTAACTGCTCGACGCTGCGCGGGTCGCAAGCAGCCCTTCTTGCCGTTCAAGCCGTCGCTCGCGTACCGAAGTACGCGTCGCTCCTCTTTCACGGCAACCTGGGG
>DBEXMY010000193.1:0-11593 GCA_048168905.1 Collinsella sp.
TCCCTTGTGCTCTATCACGCTAAAGTGTATGATTCTGAACGTTACATGACTCACTTTACCTAACTAAAGTGCCACCAAGGGGGAATACCATGAATACCGATATGTCTCGTCGTCAGTTTGTTGGTCTAGCCGGTTCGCTCGCTACGGTTCTAGGTCTTGGCCTGGTAGGCTGCGGTGGTGGTGCCGGTAAGGGTTCCGCTGCCGGTTCTGCTGCAGCCAAGGATGTGAAGGGCGCTGCGGAGTCCAAGAAGCTCGTGGTGGGCTTTGATAAGTCCTATCCTCCGTACGGCTTTGTGGGCGACGATGGCGAGTACACCGGCTTTGATCTCGATCTGGCCAAGGCTGTTGCCGATAAGCAGGGCTGGGAGGTCAAATACGAGGCCATCGACTGGGACGCCAAGGATACGCTGCTTAACTCGGGCGCCATCAACTGCATCTGGAACGGCTTTACCATGGAGGGCCGTGAGGACGACTACACGTTCTCCGAGCCGTACATGCTCAACGAGCAGGTGCTGGTGGTCAAGAAGGATGCGGGCATCAAGGGCTGGGACGATCTTGCCGGCAAGACTGTGATTACCCAGACTGATTCCGCTGCGCAGGACGTGCTTGAGGGTGACCAGAAGGATCTGGCAGCGACGTTTGCCACGCTCGACACGATCGGCGAGTACAACACGGCCTTTATGCAGCTCGAGAGCGGCGCGGTCGATGCCGTGGCGTGCGATCTTTCGATTGCCCAGTATCAGCTTGCCGCCAAGCCCGATGCCTATACGCAGCTTGATGAGCCGCTGTCCAGCGAGCACTACGCCGTTGGCTTTAAGAAGGGCGACACCAAGTCGGCCGATGCTGTAGCCGAGTCGCTCAAGGCGCTCTACGAGGACGGCACGGTCAAGGACCTCTGCGATAAATATTCAAGCTATGGTTTGTCTTTCGATAATTGGGTGCTCAAGTAATGTCTATTCAGGTCATGATGCAGATGCTTGGCCAGGGGTTCTTGGTCAGTTTGCAGCTGTTTGTGTTGACGCTGCTCGGGTCGATTCCGCTGGGAATTCCCGTGGCGTTTATGCGCATGAGCAAAATCGCGCCGCTTCGCTGGATTGCGCGCATCTACATTTCGGTCATGCGCGGTACGCCGCTCATGCTGCAGATGTTTGCCATCTACTTTGCCCCGTATTACGTGTTTGGCATTTCGCTCACGCCCGATTCCAAGTGGACGGCGTGCGTCGTGGCGTTCATCATCAACTACGCCGGTTACTTTGCCGAGATCTATCGCTCGGGCTTGCAGTCCATTCCGCGCGGTCAATACGAGGCTGCCGAGGTGCTGGGCTATTCGCGCGTGCAGACGTTTCTGTATATCGTGATGCCTCAGGTCGCCAAGCGTATTCTGCCGGCGATGGGCAACGAGATCATCACGCTGGTCAAGGACACGTCGCTGGCGTTTGCCATTGGCGTGGGCGAGATGTTCTCGACCGCCAAGGCCCTGGTTGCCTCGCAGGTGAGCATGGTACCGTTTGCGATCGCGGCGCTGATTTACTGGGTCTTTAACTTTGTGGTCGAGATGCTGCTGGGCGCCGCCGAAAAGAAGCTGGACTATTATCATGACTAACTCAGTGATGAAAATCGAAAACGCACGTAAGGCGTTTGGCGGCAATGAGGTGCTCAAGGATATCTCGCTCGAGGTAAAGCGTGGAGAGGTCGTGGCGATTATCGGGCCTTCGGGTGGCGGCAAGTCCACGCTGCTGCGGTGTGCCACGCTGCTCGAGACGCTCGACGGAGGCTCGCTCTCGTTTGGCGACCTTGCCGTTGCGACGGATGCGGGTTCGGGCGCGGTCTATGCGAAGGGCGATGTGCCCAGGCAGGCGCGCTCGCGATTTGGCCTGGTGTTTCAGAACTACAATCTGTTCCCGCACTATACCGTGATGAAAAACATCACCGATGCGCCGATCCGCGTTCTTAAGCGCCCGCGCGAGCAGGCAGAGGCACGTGCGTGCGAGTTGATCGCGCAGATGGGGCTTACGGGCAACGAGAACAAGGTTCCTTGTGAGCTTTCGGGCGGTCAGCAACAGCGCGTGAGTATTGCCCGTGCCCTAGCGCTCGACCCGGAGATCCTGTTCTTTGACGAGCCGACCTCGGCACTCGATCCCGAGCTGACGGCCGAGGTGCTGCGTGTCATTAAAGACCTTGCGGCGCAGAATATGACGATGGTGATCGTGACCCACGCAATGCAGTTTGCGCGCGATGTTGCCGATCGCGTGGTCTTTATGGACGGCGGTCGTATTGTCGAGGAGGGGCCCGCCGAGCAGGTTATCGACCATCCGCGCGAGCAGCGCACGCGTGAGTTTTTGAGCCGTATCGAGGGATAGGCTCAGGTATTTGCTCAACTATTAATTGAGGCGAAGCCGCCGCAGGTCTTACGGTCTGTGGCGGCTTTTTGTTTGCATCGGCGGGGTTCAATAATCGCCTCACAAGCTTGTCTCTTCCTCTCGCCGCCTGTATTCATACGTGTGCCGAAAGGTGTGCATGGACGGTCGCCCGTGAGGGTAGGGTGGTGGCATAGGACATTTGGAGGGTGAGTCGGCTCGGCTGCCGACCATGCTGCTCCCGGGATGGCACCGACCGCGAACTCTCCCCGTTGGCGTCGCGCAATGCGCGCGGCCCTGCAAGGAGGTCATCATGGGTGCTCCCAAGACCGGCAATGTAAGGAACGTGGTGCTCGTAGGCCAAGGCGGGGTGGGCAAGACTTCACTCGCCGAGGCCATGCTCCACCTTTCTGGCAAGACCGCCCGCCTGGGCGGCCACGACGGCACCAAGCCCACGCTCGACTATGACCCCGAAGAGGTCAAGCGTGCATTTTCCATCTCGACGACCATTGCACCGATCGACTGGAAGGGCGCGCGCATCAATGTGCTCGATGCCCCGTGTTACCCCGATTTTATCGGCGACGCCTTTGCCGCGATGAGCGTCTGCGAGACGGCCCTGTTTGTGGTCGACGCCGAGGCCGGCCCGCAGCCTACGACGGTTAAGCTCTGGTATGCCGCCGAGGACCTGCGCTTGGCGCGTGCGGTGTTCGTAAACCGCCTGTCGCGCTCCGAGGCCAGCTTTGCGACCACGATGGACCTGCTGCAGGAGCGCTTTGGCACGCGCCTGGGCGCCGTGACCCTTCCCTGGGGCGAGGGCGAGGACTTTGATGGCATCATCGACCTGGTGCGCATGAAGGCGCGCCATTGCAACGGCGCCGAAGCCGTTGAGTCGGAGATTCCCGAGGAGTATCGTGCCCAGGCCGAGGAGGCCCATGACCATCTGTGCGAGCTGGTGGCCGAGGCTGACGACGAGCTGATGATGAAGTACTTGGAAGGCGAGGAGACACTGACGCAGGAGGAGCTTGAAGGCCTGCTGTCGAAGGCGATCGCCGAGCGCATCTTTGTGCCGGTCTTTGCGGGCGATTGCATTAAGGAGCAGGGCGTCAACTCGCTGATGGACGACATCGCCACGTACTTCCCGGCGCCGACGGACTACGGCGAGATGCCGCTCATCGATGGTGATTCGCTTAAGATCTCGAGCGACGATGACCGTCCGGTGGCGTTTGTGTTTAAGACGCTGGCCGATCCGCAGCAGGGCCGCATCAGCTTTATCAAGGTGCTGACGGGCACGCTTGAGCCGGGCCTTGAGCTGATCAACGCGCGTACCCGCAAGAGCGATCGTCTGGCTCACCTGTATGTGATGTGCGGCCGCGACATGACCGAGGTCGGTCACGCCTATGCCGGCGACATTATCGTGGCGCCCAAGTTGGCGGCAGAGACGGGTGACACACTCTCCATTACCGGTAAGGTCGAGGCGGCGGCGTTTAAGTTCCCCAACTCGCAGTACCGCATTGCCATCGAGGCCGAGAACCGTGGCGACGAAGAGAAGCTCTATACGTTTATCGAGAAGGCGTGCAAGGCTGATCCGACCATGAGCATCGATCGTGACGAGGAGACGGGCCAGACTATCATCTCCGCCGTTGGTGAGGCGCAGGTTTCGGTGCTGCTCAACCGTCTGGAGGACCGCACCAAGGTCGCTGCCAAGAGCGTGCCGATCCGTATTCCGTATCGTGAGACCATTCGCCGCACGGCAAGTGCCCAGGGCCGCCACAAGAAGCAGACAGGCGGTGCCGGTCAGTACGGCGACTGCTGGCTGCGCGTTGAGCCGCTCATTGGGCCCGACGGCACGAGCGATGGCTATGAGTTTGTGGACGAGGTCGTAGGCGGCCGTATTCCACGTTCGTTGATCCCTGCCGTGGACAAGGGTGTCCAGGAGACCATGAAGGACGGCATCATTGCCGGCTACCCGCTCACGGGCATTCGCGTGGCTGTGTACGACGGCTCGTATCACAGCGTCGACTCCAACGAGATGGCGTTCCGTGCGGCGGCTCGCATCGGCCTGCGCAAGGCATGCGCCGATGCCGACCCGGTGGTGCTGGAGCCCATCGAGGAAATCACGGTGACTATCCCCGAGAGCTACGCCGGCGCTGTGATGGGCGACATCTCGGCCTCGCGCGGTCGCGTGACGGGTATGGAGACCGATGAGCGCGGCGATACCGTGGTCATTGCTCAGGCGCCGCTGGCAGAGCTGACGGATTATTCGACGCGCCTACGCTCTATCACGCGCGGCACGGGCGACTTTACCATGAAGCCCGCTGGCTACGAGCAGGTTCCCTATGACGTTCAGGCCAAGCTGGTCGAGCGCTATGAGGAGGGCCGCGCCAAGTAGCGTGTGGCGTTGCCTGCAACATATATGCCGATGCAAGGGCCGCTCTGGGTAACCCAGGGCGGCCCTTTTTGATCCCTGGGGGACGGAGGAAAACAGATCATCTTTGGGTTACGGGTGGCGCGGTCGGCACTAGTCTCCGGATGCCTGGTTGCGACCGGTGGCGTAGTCGATCTGCACGTGCGGCTGCAGGTTGTAGCAATATACGTGGAAGCAGAGGGTCTTGCCGTGGTCCTCGACCGATTGCGCCTCAAGGCGCACGCCACGGCAGACAAGTTCCTCTTCGTTATACATGGGCGTGACGCGGTAGAGCACATGGTTGCCCGTGTCGCGGATGTAGCCGAGAATCTGCTCTTCAAACGGCAGCATGCCCGTCTCGTTGAGATAACGCGTGCCGGTGAGGAGATTCTTGCGGTTGGCGTTTTCGCCGCAGAGCGACCAGGCGATGAGGTGACAGCGGTTGTAGAGGCTCTGGCCCGGAATAAAGTCGTAGCGCTGCTGGCGCCATCCAGCGGGATGGATACGCGAGATATCGCCGCGCTCGCCTTGACCGAGTGATTCGGGGCCCACGCAGGCAAGCGCTTTGCGGGTGCGGCCCAGGCTGTCGAGCTTGGAGAACTTCTTAAAGCAACCCTCTTCTGTAGCGCGCTCGTATTCATCGAGTGTGAATGATGGCGTGCCGAGCGGGTGCGTGCTGTCGGCGCGAAGGGCAACATAGGGGTTGCCGGCGTAGTCGGGAATGCTGCTGAGATAAACACCGCGGGCGCGGTTGAGGTCGGGGTTTTCGACCTCGTCGATGGGGGTGGCGGCGCTGTCCGCGGAAGCGCCGTCGCCGGTGTCGGTTGCGGCGGAATCGGAGCCATCGCCAGAGTCTTGGCTATTTTGAGAGTCCGAGGAGCTCGCTGTTCCCGATTCGAGTCGGGCAACCAGGTCCGCCTCGTCGTCGGTGCGGCTGGGACTCTCGTCTTGCTTCTCGGCCAGAGCCGCTGCCTGCTCATCGCTTTGCGGCGACAACAGCTTGGGCGCCCCGTCGAGCGACCCTGTGAACAGCGCAAACCCCAGCACCACGGCGGTGCCGATGGAAAGTACTTGCTTGTAGGCGGACTTGCGCGACATGGAGGCTCCTGGATGGACGGTTGGGAATCTACCAGTCTAGCAGGAGCCGGCAGGGGCCGTTCTGTCGAACAAATACTTAAGATTTGAGACAAACGCTACTGATTCATTTGTCCCGCGGTCTAGATCGAGGTGGAGTCGAGCCAGTTGAGCTTGCACTCGAGAATGCGCTGCTCGCCGGGTTCGCTGCTTCCGTCAAGTAGGGCGAGCAGCATCTCGGCTGCTTCGCGACCTTCTTGGTCGACGGGCTCGATGATGGTGGAGACGGTCGGTGTGGTGAGATTAGTCCAGTCTTCGCAGTTGAGTCCCAAAAGGCCGATTTGCTGCGGAAGCAGATGGGCCATTGGCTGGAGGGCCTTGTAGACACGGGGAAGTGCCCACTGATTTTGCACGAAGATAAGGGTTCGCTTGGCGGGATTGAACTTGAATTTAAAGTATTCGGTGAGCTCGTTGATTGACGGCTTGTTGTGATCGATGGGAATCGCTTTGTAGAGCTGCCCGTTCGCTGCCAGCGCCTCGGCATACCCCTGAAAACGCTCCATGCGGGTGCGCATTTCGGTCATGTTGGCGGCAATGGAAAAGAAATCTTCGTAGCCGGCGTCGAGGAGTGCCTGTGTGGCGTTGTACACGCCGTCGTAAAGGTTGGTTTTGATCCAGCTGGTACCTGGGCTATAGATGGCCGCATCGAAAAAGACGACCGGCTTGCCGGCGCGTCTAATGCGGTCATGCACGGCTTTGAAGTTTGCCGTGGGCTGGATGATAAAGCCATCGACGCCCAGCGAGAGCATCTTGTCGACGTACATGAGCTCGGTCTCGGGGTTAAAGTTGCTCGTGCAAACGACCGTCTGGTAGCCCGCGGGGAGCATGACCTGCTCCATGCCATTGAGAACGAGCCCCGCCCATTTGTTGGTGTTATCCAAAATGATGATGGCAATGACGTGGGTTTGCTTGCCGGTGAGCGTCTGCGCTTGGGCGTTGGGAACGTATCCGAGTTCCTTAATGACGCGCGCGATTTTGTTCTGCGTCTTCTCGCTAAGCTTTTCTCGTTTGTCGTTGAGGTAATACGAGACGCTTGCCGTCGAGGTTCCCGCCTCTCGAGCGACGTCTGCGATCGTAACGCGCTGTTTTGCCACAGCGACTCCTTCCGACAGATGAGCATTTTCCAACATGATGACTTTGAGTCTTGGTGAAGGATACGCTTCGGTGAGCGGCTTTTTCCTTTCATATGAGTATGCAACAAATGCGGCATACGGGTGGGGTCGAAATTTGTGACCGGCATGCGCATCTGCCGTCTACCGAGAAAATCAAATACTTCTTGACTTTTGAAATCGAGGGCAAAATCGCAGGATTCATTTTTGGTTAAACGCATAACTAAATCGCATAACCAACGCTCTGACCTGCGCGTTTACCGAAATAAGCTGGCATTAAGAAAAACGAGCACCTATATTGTTCTTGTCGAAAAGACAGCAAGTCCAAACGGCAGGGGATGCTCCGGAGGCCTCCGCAAACGGTGTCTTGCGCACGCAACTCTATGAAAAGAGGGAAGCAATGAAGATCGTAGGCGTTGCCGCCTGTACTGTGGGTATCGCCCACACGTATATGGCCCAGAAGGCGATTCAGGATGAATGCGCCGCCCGTGGCATCGAGTGCAAGGTCGAGGCTCAGGGTGGCCTGGGTATCGAGAATGAGCTCACGCAGGAAGACGTGGACTCCGCCGACCTGGTCCTGGAGTCCGTCGACGTGGGTGTCGAGAACGAGGACCGTTTTGAGCAGAAGATGGCCGAGGGCAAGTTCCTGAAGGTCGGCACCTCGGATGTAATCGCCGATCCGGTAAAGATCATCGACCAGGCCATTGAGATCATCAAGGCGACGGGTGGCGCCGTTGACGCGCCCAAGGCCGAGGCCAAGGCAGAGAAGAAGGCCGTCTCCGCTGCCCCGCAGGCCCCGACACCGGCGTCCAAGCAGTCTATCTTTGCCGATCCTGGCAAGACGCTGCTCAATGCATTCAATACCGGCGTTTCCTATTTTATCCCCATCGTCGTTATCGGCGGCGTGTTTCTTGCCTTCTCGCTGGCATCCGGTACCGCCGGCGCCAACGGCATGGAGGTTACGAACCCGCTGATGGTGAGCCTTAACACCATCGGCATGGCCGGCATCTCCATGATGATCCCGGTGCTTGCGGCATACATCTCCTACTCGATGGCCGGCAAGCCCGCGCTCGCCCCCGGTTTTGTCCTGGGCTACCTGGTCAACAACGCAGTCGTTACCCCTAACGGCAACAGCGTTTCGACCGGCTTCTTGGGCGCCATGATCATGGCGGTCATCTGCGGCTACTTTGTCCGCTGGATGAAGACCTGGAAGGTCAACAACACCATCCAGACCATCATGCCCATCCTGATCATCCCGATTCTGACCTCGCTTGTCCTGGGCATGGCCTATATCTACATCCTGGCCACGCCGCTTGGCTTTGTGATGGACTGGCTCACCGGCGTGCTCGGCAGCCTGCAGGGCGGTTCCGCAGTTGTCCTGGGTCTGGTCATTGGCGTTATGACCGCCTTCGATATGGGTGGCCCCATCAACAAGACCGCCTCGACCTTCACCATGGCCATCATGGCCTCCGGCATCTATGGCCCCAACGGCATGTTCCGCGTCGCCGTCGCCATTCCCCCGATTGCCTGCGGCCTTGCTGCGCTCATCGCCAAGAACAAGTTCGATGACGCCGATCGCCAGATGGGTATCTCCGCACTGTTCATGGGCTGCATCGGCATTACCGAGGGCGCTATCCCCTTCGCGGTCAAGGACCTTGGCCACACCCTGCCCGGCATCTGCATCGGCTCTGCCGTGGGCGCGGCGCTCGCCGCCTTCCAGGGTATCGACTGCTACGTCCCGCACGGTGGCTTTATCGTCGCCCTTGCCACCAACAACGTCGCGCTGTTCTGCCTGGACATCGTGATTGGCGCCGTGGTCGCCGCTGCAATCCTGATTGCCATGAAGCCCACGCTCGACAAGCAGGCCAAGTAAACCTTTAAGGACTCCGGTTGTGCGGAGGGATGGATTTGACTCCGCACAACCGCCCCTACACAACAAAATCCATCCGTACTGATAGGGCCCACATCTGGGTCCCAGGGAACTTTTGTCAAAAATCCTCTGGAGAAGGAGAACAAAATGTCCAACCTCACCATCCGCCAGGCCGTTCAGGGCATGCTCAAACTGCAGGATAGCGGCGATCACGCAACCATGGTCGGCATTGGCCCCATGAGCCCCAACCTGATTCAGGCCGTGTTCGAGCTTGCCAAGGACGAGGATTTCCCGCCCATGTTTATCGCCAGCCGCAACCAGGTCGATATGGACGAGATGGGCGCCGGCTACGTCAACGGTTGGGACCAGACGCGCTTTGCCGCCGACATCAAGAAGGTCGCCGACGAGGTGGGTTACACCGGTCCGTACTACCTGTGCCGAGATCACGGCGGTCCGTGGCAGCGCGACGAGGAGCGTAACGCCCACCTGCCCGAGGACGAGGCCATGGAGCTCGCCCGCAAGTCCTTCGTCGCCGACATGGAGGCAGGCTTTGACCTGCTGATGGTCGACCCCACCAAGGATCCCTATCAGATCGGCAAGGTTATTCCGCTCGACGTGGTGCTTCGCCGCACGATCGATCTTATCGACTACCTTGAGCAGTACCGTCGCGAGCATAACCTGCCCGAGGTCGCCTATGAGGTCGGTACCGAGGAGACCAATGGCGGCTTGACCTCTACCGATAAGTACGAGGAGTTCATTTCTCAGCTGCAGCCCGAGCTCGAGAAGCGCGGCTGCCCCATGCCCACCTTTATCGTCGGCCAGACCGGCACCCTTACCCGCTGGACGGAGCAGGTCGGTCACTACAACTTCAAGAACGCCCGCGAGCTTGCCGATATGGCCAAGCGCTATGGCGTGGGCCTGAAGGAGCACAACGCCGACTATCTGGACGACGCGACGCTGCTCGAGCACATCCCGGCACACGTGACCGCCTCCAACGTCGCTCCGCAGTATGGCACCGAGGAGACCCGCGCCTACCTCAAGCTCTGCGCCACCGAGCAGATCCTGGTCGACAACGGTCTGTGCGATGACCCCTCCGACCTGTATCACACGCTGCTGGTCAAGGCTATCAAGACCGAGCGCTGGCGCAAGTGGATGACTGGCGACGACGTCAACCTGCAGGTCGATGACATCCTTGCCGACGATGAGCTCAGCCTGAAGATCCTGGATGTCTCCGGCCACTATGCGTTCAACGATCCCGAGGTCAAGGAGCAGGTCGAGAAGCTCTATCGCAACCTCGCTGCCCAGGACATCGACGGCAAGCGCTTTGTGATCGAGCACATCAAGCGCCCGATCAAGCAGTACGTCGTCGGTCTTAACCTCAAGGGCGTCACGACCCGCATCGAGGCCGCTCTTGCCGAGTAAGTAGCTTTTCCTACGCGACGCCGGGCCTGGGGCATGTCCCAGCTGCAGGCCCGGCACATGGGACAAAGGGGCAGTCCCTTTGTCCCATTCTTTTGAGTTTTAGCTTCCTTTGAAGGGGTTCACCATGAAGTTCTTTATCGATACCGCCAATCTGGACGAGATTGCCGAGGCCAAGAGCTGGGGCTGCCTGGCCGGTGTTACCACCAACCCGTCCCTGTACGCCAAGACCGGCGGCAAGCTTGCCGACTTTGAGCCCCATATGCTCAAGATTGCCGAGCTCTGCGAGGGTCTGCCCGTGTCTGCCGAGTCCACCGCGACTACTGCCGAGGGCATGATCGAGGAGGGCAAGCGTCTTGCCGCCCTCGCTCCCAACATCGTGGTTAAGCTTCCCGTGTGCGAGGCCGGCCTTGCCGCCTGCCGCGCCCTGGCCGACGCAGGTGTGCGCGTCAACATGACGCTTGTTTTCTCGCCGACCCAGGCCTTGATGGCCGCCAACGCCGGCGCTCGCTACATCAGCCCGTTTGTGGGGCGCTTCGATGACATCGCCGAGGACGGTATCTCGCAGCTCGACAATGTTGTGACTTGCATCAAGAACTATGACTGGACCGGCAAGAACGTCGACGACACCGTTGAGATCATCACCGCTTCGGTCCGCACGCCCAACCATGTGACCCAGGCGGCGCTGCTTGGTGCCGACATTGCGACCGTCCCCATGGCCGCTCTTAAGAAATGCTTGCATCACCCGCTGACCGACCAGGGCCTTGCCTCTTTTGAGGCTGATTGGCAGAAGGTCGTCGCTCAGGCTTAACGAGTGGATTGCCCCGGCATCGCGTCATCCGGTGCCGGGGTTGTTCTCAAGAGAGGAATTCGTATGACCAACCAGGAGCTGGCAAAGGTCGCCAATGAGGTCAGGAAGGGTGTCGTGACTGCGGTTCACGCGGCCAAGTCGGGACATCCGGGTGGATCGCTCGGTGCTGCCGACATCATGACGTATCTGTACTTTGAGGAAATGAATATCGATCCTGCTGACCCTCACAAGGCCGATCGCGATCGCTTTGTGCTCTCCAAGGGTCACGCGGCGCCGGGCCTGTATTCGGTGTTGGCAAATCGCGGCTATTTTCCCGTCGAAGAGCTCGAGACGCTCCGCCATATTGGCAGCCGACTGCAGGGCCATCCCAACATGAACGACACCCCGGGCATCGATATGTCCACCGGATCGCTCGGTCAGGGTATCTCCGCCGCGGTTGGAATGGCACTCGCCGCAAAGCACTGGGGTGACAGCTACCGCGTCTACACG
>DBEXMY010000194.1:0-2832 GCA_048168905.1 Collinsella sp.
GGAGCTGATCGACCGTCGCGAGCCAGCGCCGCTTGCTTCCTTTGATCTGGTCGATGAAGAGCCCGACGAGGACGAGGGCGAATCGGCGGAGCCCTCACAGCCTTCGCGCCTTAACTCGCTGCTTTCGAGAGCCCCCATGCACCACGGCGTTCGTGCCGGCGCGCTCCATATGAAAACTGACTGGCACCAGATCGTGACGGCAGGCGATGAGCTTGCCGTCGATGCGCCGCTCACCGATAAATCATCCATCATCTGCCGCACCGGCATGCTTATGCTGGCAAGCGGAACGGGTGCCTGGCGCGTGCGCGATACCATGAATCGTGTTGCCGCCGTACTCGGTGTCACCATCCACGTTGACTTAAGTCTTCTGTCGTTTGAGTGCACCTGCATCGAAGATGGTCACTGCTTTAATGAGGTCGTCAGCTTGCCCACAACGGGCGTCAATACCCATCGCATTTGGATGATGGAGAGTTTCCTCAAGGAAATCGAGACCTATGGTCGTCGCTTCACGGTGCACGAGTATCACGAGATGCTCAAGACCGTTGAGAGTTCAAAACCTGATTACGCGCCTTGGCAACAGGGCCTTGCGGCGGCCTGCGCCTGTGGCGCCTTCGTTTTTTTGCTCGGCGGCGGCCCTATCGAGATGGCCTGCGCGTTCGTGGGCGCGGGTGTCGGCAACTTTGCCCGCTCCCATATTCTCAAGCAAGGCCTTGGTCAGTTCAGTGCGCTGACGACCGGCGTTGCGCTCGCTTGCGTTTCGTATCTGCTGGCATTGCTCGGCCTTGGCCAGGTCATACCGGGGGCAATGTCGCACCAAGAAGGCTATATCGGCGCCATGCTCTTTGTGATTCCCGGCTTTCCACTCATTACGGCAGGCCTCGACATCGCTAAGCTCGACATGCGAAGCGGTATCGAGCGCCTTTCATATGCCGTATCGATTATTGTGATGGCGACCCTCGTAGGTTGGATGGTTGCCGAGTGTGTTGGCCTGGCGCCGGACGACTTTGCCCCACTGGGCCTTTCGCCGCTTGCCCTTACGCTCCTGCGCGTGGTGATGAGCTTCGTTGGCGTATTCGGCTTCTCGGTGATGTTCAACAGCCCGGTAAAGATGGCCGCGGCAGCTGGGTTGATCGGCGCCGTGTCCAATACCCTGCGTCTGACCCTTGTCGATGCGCCGACGATGATTCCCTTCCTGGGCCTCAGCACGGGAATGCCTCCCGAGGCAGCAGCGTTTATCGGCGCGCTGGTATCGGGGCTGCTCGCAAGCTTGGCTGAAGTCAAGCTCACCTACCCGCGCATCGCCCTCACGGTGCCTTCGATTGTCATTATGGTGCCGGGCTTGTATCTGTATCGCTCGATGTATTACATGTGCACCTTCGACACGGTCAATATGCTCGGCTGGTTTGTGCGCGCAGTGCTCATCGTAGCGTTTCTGCCCGTTGGACTGGGTGTGGCGCGTACGCTCACCGACCCTCGCTGGCGCCACACCAGCTAATTGGTACAAGGGGGACAGGTTACTTTGCACCAAATGAGTTGCGGTGAAATAGGGACTGAATTGCTGCTTAAAGGGTCAAAACAGTCCGTATTCCACCGCAACTTATGGGGTCGGGGGTTTTGGTGCCCTGCATCTCCACAAACTCAACGCTTACGAAGCGCGCGCCGTTCGTGTTAGGGTAGTTCCACCACATAAGTAGTCGCAGACGCGCGTACCACGGGCGGGCGAGATGAAGTTCCAACAGCTCCATCTTGCCCGCCCGTTTTTGTTGCGTGGCGCCGCGGTACAACACAGAGAGGAATCTGCCCTTTATGCCTATCAACAAACGAGAGAGCCTGCTGTTCACCTTTATCATGTGCTTTTGCATGGTGCTCTGGATGAGCATCTACAACGTTGCCCTGCAGCACGGGGCCATCAACGGCGAGGTCGTTGCCACTGCGTGGCTCGGCTTCCCCGTTGCCTACATTTTTGCCATGTGCTGCGACTGGTTCGTCGCCAGCCCGCTCGCCAAGGGTTTCGCCTTTAAGTACTTGGTCACGCCGGGCAAGAGCTCGCCACTTGCCATGACGCTCGCCGTCAGCTCCTGCATGGTCGTTCCCATGGTCATCATCATGTCGCTGTACGGTGCCTGTGAGGGTCTGACGCACATGCCCGGCGGTATCCTTGCGAACCTGTATTCCGTGCCCGCGATCTGTATGATCAACATCCCGCATAATTTTGTGATGGCGCTGCCGTGGAACCTTTTGGTAGCCGGTCCGATTTCCCGCTTCGTCTTCCGTCGCGCCTTCCCTGTGGGGACGGTTTTCGAGGAGGAGCATGCCGAGCTCTTGGAGCAGGCTATGGCTCCTGAGTGCGAGTAGCTCGCTTAGGGATCTGCTGAGCGCGGGCGACTTGCTTGGTTGGAGCCCTAAGCGTGGATAGCTCTCTCGGCGACATCGCGGGCGTGAGCGGTGCGCATGACCGGAGGGCCCGTGCTGCTCCGTTGCCCGACGTGCTAGCGCGCAGAACAATCTGTTGGTGCATTCGGCGGCTGCTGAAGCGTTTCGGCAGCCGCTTTTTATACGGAGTTTAAATACAACAGTCTGTTGTATTACGTAGAGTGGTATATCTCTAGCGGGAAAAATGCGAGAGACGGAGCATTATGGCGTTGCTAGTAGGACTGGACGTAGGGTCGACGACGACCAAAGTTTACGCGATGCACGAGGATATGACCGAGGCGTGGTGGGGATATCGCCGCCACGGGGCGTGTCAGACAGCGAGCGTGCGCGCCATGCTCGGCGAGCTCGCCGAGCGCTTTCCCCATGAGTCACTGCGCGTTGCGGTGACCGGCTCGGGTG
>DBEXMY010000195.1:0-2739 GCA_048168905.1 Collinsella sp.
ATCCTCGCCACCGGTGGCCCGGGCATGGTCAAGGCCGCCTACTCCTCGGGCAAGCCCGCCCTGGGCGTTGGCGCCGGTAACACCCCGGTCGTCATCGACGACACCGCCGACGTGCTGCTCGCCGTCAACTCCATCATCCACTCCAAGACCTTCGACAACGGCATGATCTGCGCTTCCGAGCAGTCCGTGACCGTCATCGACACCATCTATGACCAGGTCAAGGCCGAGTTCCAGAAGCGCGGCTGCTACTTCGTCAAGCAGGGTGCCGAGATGGAGGCCCTGCGTGCCGCCATGTTCAAGAACGGCGCTCTCGATCACCGCATCCCCGGCATGGCTGCCGCCAAGATCGCCGAGCTCGCCGGCATCGAGGTTCCCGCCAAGACCAAGATCCTGATCGCCGAGGTCACCTCTACCGACCCCGCCAAGGAGGAGTTCTCCCACGAGAAGCTCTCCCCGGTCCTGGCCATGTACCACGCCAAGGACTTCCAGGAGGCCGTCGACAAGGCCGAGCACCTGGTGCTCGCCGGTGGCCCGGGCCACACCGCCTCTCTGTACGTGCACCCCGCCCAGGCCGAGAAGATCAGCCTGTTCGAGCACGTCATGAAGGCCTGCCGTATCGTCATCAACACCCCGTCCTCGCACGGCGGCATCGGTGACCTGTACAACTTTGGCATGAAGCCGTCTCTGACCCTGGGCTGCGGCTCCTGGGGCGGCAACTCCGTCTCCGAGAACGTTGGGGTGAAGCACTTGATCAACGTTAAGACTGTGGCCGAGCGCCGTGAGAACATGCTGTGGTTCCGCGCTCCCGAGAAGGTCTACTTCAAGAAGGGTTCCACGCCCGTCGCCCTCGACGAGCTCGGTACCGTCATGGGCAAGAAGCGCGCCTTCATCGTCACCGACCAGTTCCTCTTCAAGAATGGCAACACCCGCGCCATCGAGGCCAAGCTCGACGAGATGGGCATCGCCCACGACTGCTTCTACGACGTCGAGCCCGATCCGTCGCTGCAGTGCGCACGTCGCGGCGCCAAGCAGATGGCTCTCTTTGAACCGGACGTCATCATCGCCGTCGGCGGTGGCTCCGCTATGGACGCCGGCAAGATCATGTGGATGATGTACGAGCACCCCGAGTGCAAGTTTGAGGACATGGCCATGGACTTCATGGACATCCGCAAGCGTATCTTCACCTTCCCCGAGATGGGCAAGAAGGCCTACTTCGTCGCCGTCCCGACCTCCTCGGGTACCGGCTCCGAGTGCACGCCGTTCGCCATCATCACCGACAAGGAGACCGGCATCAAGTGGCCGCTCGCCGACTACGCGCTGCTCCCCAACATGGCTATCGTCGACGCCGACAACTGCATGACCGCCCCGCGCGGCCTGACCGCTGCCTCCGGCATCGACGTCATGACCCACGCCATCGAGTCCTACGTCTCCATCATGGCTTCCGACTACACCAAGGGCCTCTCCGAGCGCGCTGCTAAGCTCGTCTTCGAGAACCTGCCCTCCAGCTTCACGAACGGCGCCAAGGACCCGCATGCCCGCGAGGAGATGCACAACGCCTCTTGCATGGCCGGTATGGCCTTCGCCAACGCCTTCCTGGGCCTCAACCACTCCATGGCTCACAAGCTCGGCGCCTTCCATCACCTGCCCCACGGCCTCGCCAACGCCGTCATCCTGACCCGCGTTATGCGCTACAACGCCGCCGAGGCTCCCGTCAAGATGGGTACCTTCTCCCAGTATCCTTACCCCAACGCGCTGCACAACTACGCCGAGATGGCCAAGTACTGCGGCATCGAGGGCAAGGACGACAAGGAGGTCTTCGAGAACTTCATCACGAAGCTCGAGGAGCTCAAGGACTTCATCGGTGTCAAGAAGACCATCGCCGACTACGGTGTTGACGAGCAGTACTTCCTCGACACCCTCGACGAGATGACCGAGCAGGCATTCAACGACCAGTGCACCGGCGCTAACCCGCGCTACCCGCTCATGAGCGAGATCAAGGAGCTCTACCTGGACGCCTACTACGGCCGCGAGCCCCAGGACTACGCCGTCTGCTAGTTTTAGCACGGTTTTTAACGGCGGGGGTGCACGGGTGTTTCCCACACCCCCGCCGTCGCTTCTCTCGCATCGTTGAAAGGATGCAACCATGCTGCTACCCGATTCCAAGACCGAGCTCGTCCGCCGTGGCAACAAGGTCGTTTACGACCTGGGCGACAAGATCGTCAAGGTCTTTAACGAGACCAAGCCTGTCTCTGACGTGTTCAACGAGGCTTTGAATCTTGCCCGCATCAATGAGTGCGACATCCGCAGCCCCAAGGCTCTCGAGGTTTCTCAGCTCGAGAACGCCAACGGCTGGGCGCTCGTGACCGAGAAGGTTCCGGGCACCACCCTTGCCGACAAGATGACTGCCGAGCCCCAGCGCTTTGGTGAGTACCTCGAGATGTTCGTCGACCTCCAGATCGAGATCCACGGCTACACCTCCCCGCTGCTCAACCGTCAGCGCGACAAGTTCGCCCGCATGATCGACAGCCTTGATCAGCTCAATGCCACCACGCGCTACAACCTTCAGGAGCGTCTGGACGGCATGACCAAGGAGTTCAAGGTCTGCCACGGCGACTTCAACCCCTCCAACGTCATCGTCGGCGACGACGGCCAGCTGTACGTCTGCGACTGGGCCCATGCCACCCCGGGCTCCCCTGCTGCCGACGTTGCCACCACCTACCTGCTCTTTGCCCGCAACAG
>DBEXMY010000196.1:0-4980 GCA_048168905.1 Collinsella sp.
CGCGCCGGTACCTCGTCGATCGGCAAGCTGTTCGGCCCGCTCATGACACTATGGTTCCTGTTCCTGGCGGGCGCCGGCCTGTTCAACATGCTCGGCAACCTGTCCATCCTACGCGCGCTCAACCCCATCCGCGGCATCATGTTCCTGTTCTCGCCCATCAACCACTCGGGCATCATGGTGCTCGGCTTCGTCTTCCTGTCGACGACCGGCGCCGAGGCGCTCTATTCGGACATGGGTCACGTGGGCAAGGCTAACATTTACGCATCCTGGCCGTTCGTAAAGGCGGCCCTCATCCTTAACTATCTGGGTCAGGGCGCTTGGCTGCTTGCCAACAATTCCAATCCCCAGATGCTCGCGATGGACATCGTCAACCCGTTCTACATGATGCTCCCCGAGCCCCTGCGCCCCTTTGCCATCGTGCTTTCGGCCGTGGCGGCCATCATCGCCTCGCAGGCGCTCATCACCGGCTCGTTCTCGCTGGTATCCGAGGCAACGCGCCTCAACCTTATGCCGCACCTGCGCATCCACTACCCCAGCGACACCAAGGGCCAGCTCTATATTCCGCTTGTCAACAACATCATGTGGGTCGGCTGCATCTTCATTGTGCTGCTGTTCCAAAACTCCGAGCGCATGGAGAGCGCCTACGGCCTCGCCATTACCGTGACCATGCTCATGACCACGACGCTTTTGACGAGCTACATCGCCGGCATCCTCAAGCACAAGCTGGGTGCCTGCGTCTTCGCCCTGCTCTTTGGTGCCATTGAGCTGTGCTTCTTCGCCTCGTGCCTCACCATGTTCTTTGACGGCGGCTACGTCATGATCTTCCTGGCCGCGCTGCTGTTCGGCCTTATGTATGTGTGGCGTCGCGGTACCGCCATCGAGCGCACGCAAACGATCCTGCTGCCCGTCTCCAAGTACATCGATCAGCTCAACCGCCTGCGCAACGACGAGACCTACCCCGTGCTCGCCGACAATCTGGTGTTCCTCACCAACAGCCCCGACCCGCTCACGCTCGACCGCGACGTGCTCTATTCCATCTTGGACAAACATCCCAAGCGCGCCAAGGCATACTGGTTCATCAACGTGCACGTTACCGATGAGCCCTATACGCACGAGTATTCCGTCGAGACCTTTGGCACGGATTTTTTGTTCCGCGTGCGCCTGGACCTGGGCTTTAAGGTCAACCAGCGCATCAACGCCTACCTGCGCCAGATTGTTGGAGACCTGATGGCATCGGGCGAGTTACCGCCGCAGCACCACACCTATTCCATCTACGAGACACGCGGCAACGTGGGCGACTTCCGTTTTTGCATGCTGCGCAAGATGCTCGCCCCCGAAACGGACATCAACCGCAATGACCACCGCGTCATGGCCATCAAGTACGCCGTCCGCCGCGCCTGCGGAAGCCCGGCACGCTGGTATGGTCTCGAGAACTCGGCCATCATCATTGAGTACGTACCGCTGTTTGCCCGCATGCGCCCGGCCGTTAAGCTCGTGCGCACCCAGGTGCCGCTCGAGGTTCAGATCGAAGAGGCCGAGGAAATGGAAGTCGATATCTTCTCGGACGACCTGGTCAACGGCAACGAAGCCGGTAGGGACATGAACGTCGATCCCACCGAGTTGCTCGAGAGCGTCACCGATACACCCGAACAACAACAGCTCGACGGCCTCGAGAGCGAACAACTCAACGACGCCAACTTCTAGCGACGTCATAAATCAACGACAGCGGCCCTGCACCTCACGAGAGACGCAGGGCCGCTTTGCATTGCAGTAAAGCTATCAGCTACGAACGGCGCGGCTCGGGAACCACGAGCTTATCGGGGCTCGCGCCCTCGGCATCCATCAGGCTCACGTAGCGAATCGACGGATCCCCATACATCGCGTAGTAATAATTGCCCGTGCGCGCGCTAAAGCATCCGGTGTAGATAGTCTTCTCGAACTTGCCATCGCCCATCCTGGACGCCCCCTCAATCATCACCACGCCCTCGAGCGAGCGGAACATGCGGACGACGTTTTCGGCCTCGCTGTCTTTTTGCGGGTAATTGGCATTGAGGTACGCCGCCTTTACAAAACGGCTCGGCGAATAGCAGTCACCCGGAATACCACGCATGCCGGCACCCGCGCCATAGGGCTTGAGCTCGGCGCCACGCCATGTCGCCGTCTGAGGAAAATCGCTTGTGGCGGTGATATAGGTGCGCAGGTTTTCCATGTGCCACGGGAAGGTCGGCTGGTTGGCAAGGGTGTCGACTGGATCGTCGTATACATGCAGGCCGTCAGCCATCATCTCGACCACGATGCTGCGCTGGCTGTCGCCGATAATCCAATGGAGCAGCGACACGCCCAGCCCCTCTCCTGCAGATTTGGCAACAATCACCGTGTCGCGCAGCGCGGCCTCGACCTCATCGACCGTCGAGAACGTCGCTGCCACCCACAGGGGAAACTCATAGGCCGCGATATTGGTCTTTCCATCAACCGGCCCCTCGGCATACTCGGCATAACCCGGGAAATTGAGGCCCGCTACGGCGAGGCCCGCATCGTTGCCGCAATCGAAGAACATAGGGTAGTTCTTGTAATCGATGCACATACCGATCACCGCGTGTGCCGCTGTCGCGTCGTCGATAAACGAATACGGAATGTGGAACCCGCGCGGCATCACGCGAACCTGTTGGCCGTAGTCAAAGCTCCAGTCGAGGTTGCGGCCTAGATACATGTGGCCAGAATTATCGGTAAATCGAATACTCGTGCACATAGCGCCTCCTAGCTTTACGTTCTTGCTAAGGTTATTGTCACCAAACAAAAAGGCGCTAAACACAAAAGCCCGGACATGACAACAATGTCACGCCCGGACTATTCAAGCTGGATAAACTCAACCAAGTTAACCCCGCAGGTCGTCTAAGGGGTCAAAGTGCCGCAGATTGCCACGAAAGAGGAGCGCCGCGTACTAACGGTACGCAAGCGACGATTGAGCGGCAAGGTGCGGTGCTTTGATCCCCTTAGACCAACTTGCCGAGACAGTGGTCGATCATATGCTGGATCATTTGTGCCTCGAAGCCCACAAAGTCCTGCTTGCGCTCGCGCATCTTGCCGTCGACGATTACGTCATAAGCGACCTTGCACTTGATATAGCGCGTGGACTTGGTGACCTCCTCGTGCGTCAGGCAGCTCTCCTCCATCTTGCTGGCACCCAGGCCAAACACCAGACGGGGGTTGTAGAGCACGTGGGGCTCGCCGGCGTCGTCCAGATAGACGCAGACCTTCTTGGTAACGCCAATCTGGTTGGCGGCAAGGCAGCCGGCATCGTCGAGCGACTTGATGGTATCGATCAGGTCCTGTGCCACCGACTCATCCTCGACGGTCGCAACCTCGCAACGCTGGGACAGAATAGCCTCGTCGTGGCAAAGCTCTTTAATCATACGTTCCTCCATAGGGGTCGTTGTAACCGCTTAAGTATACGGTACCCACACATTTTCATGCGAAAAATACCGTCCGTCTGCTACAAAGCGCCGAACATCAACATGCGAGGAACAACAGCGTCGTAAAGGGGCTATAGTGGGTGAGTTCGTGTCAATCGGCCTAAACTCGGGGCCGAACAAGGAAAGGGTATGCATGGACGAACTATTTCACGTCAGCGAGCGCAAGTCCACAATCGGGACCGAACTTCGCGCTGGACTGACAACATTCCTGGCGATGGCCTACATCATTGCCGTCAACCCCGCGGTGCTCTCGGGCGCCGGCATCGATGCGGGAGCGCTCGCCTGCGCCACCTGCCTGGGCGCCGGCATCATGACCATCTGCATGGGCATCTTCGCCAACCGCCCGCTCGCCTGCGCGTCGGGCTTAGGCGTCAACGCGATGATCGCCGGAATCACCACCACCGTCTGCGGCGGTGACTGGCACGTGGCCATGAGCGTCATCTTCCTTGAGGGCATCGTCATCTTGCTGCTCGTGCTTTGTGGCCTGCGCGAGGCCATCATGGACGCCATCCCGGTTGTCCTGCGTCACGCCATCTCGGTGGGTCTGGGCCTGTTTATCGCCATGATTGGCCTGTGCGATGCCGGCATTATCACCGCTGGCGCCGGTACACTCGTCGGTCTGGGCGACATCACCTCCCCCACCTTCATCGTCGGCATTATCTCCATCCTGGTGACAGTCGCCCTCGCCTGCCGCAACGTCCCCGGCTCGCTGCTCATCGGCATCGTCGTCGCCGTCATCGCCGGTATCCCCCTAGGTGTGACCCATGCTCCGACCGGTATCATCGCCCCGCTCGACTTCTCGAGCATCGGTGGCCCCATCGCCGACGCCGGCGGCGTGCCCGCCATCGTCAAGGTCCTTACCGACCCCGCGCTCCTCGTCATCTCGTTCTCGCTGCTCATGAGTGACTTCTTCGACACCATGGGCACCGCGATGGCCGTGGCCAAGCAGGGCGAGTTCCTCACCGACGACGGCAACGTCGAGAATATCAAGGAGATCCTGATCGTCGACTCCGCCGCCGCCGCTGTGGGCGGTTTCATGGGCGTCTCCTCCATCACCACCTTCGTCGAGTCCACCTCTGGCGCTGCCGACGGTGGCCGCACGGGCCTCACCTCCGTCACCACCGGCGTGTTGTTCATTCTCGCCGCGTTCTTCTCCCCCATCGTCACCATCGTTTCCAGCGCCGCCACCTGCGGTGCCCTGGTCTACGTCGGCTACCTCATGATGAGCGAGGCCTCCGAGATCGACTGGTCCGACGTGTCGCAGGGTTTCCCGGCGTTCATGATTATCGCCGGCGTGCCCTTCACCTACTCCATCTCTGCCGGCATTGGTCTGGGCTTTATCGCCTACGTGATCGTCGCACTCTTTAAGGGCGAGGCCTCCAAGATCAAGCCGCTCATGTGGATCGCAGCCCTTGCCTTCCTCGTCTACTTCTTTGTAGCGTAGCGGCAATGCTGCCAAAGCAGAACACCAAAGCGCGGAGTCGCATCGAGCGGCTCCGCGCTTTTC
>DBEXMY010000197.1:0-33984 GCA_048168905.1 Collinsella sp.
ATATAAATCTGAATTTGGATTTGGATGGGAGGGGCTTGTTGCTGTTGGGGGGGGCATTGAAGCGTGAGTGGCACTTTGGGATGCGTGGCGCCCTGGGTTGGGGCTATGCTTTGGGATGAGCTTCTTACTTAGCTGAAGAGGGGCTTTATGGCCGAGAGGTAGTCTTTGGCTACGTCGGCTTTGTCTGCTTGGAAGTTATGCCAGGCCCACCATTGGACCATTCCTACGAAGCTTGAGGCTATGTGGTGTAGTAAGAAGCTTCGGTCCATGGTGCCGGCGGGGCCTGTGGGGTTGGCGGGGACGGTTTCGGCTGCACGCGACATGATGGTCTTGCGGAGACAGTCGGCGAAGACGCGTGAGCCGGCGCCGGCTACGAGGGCTCGGACGCCCTGGCGACGCTCCCAGAGATTGTTGAGAATATGCTCGATCTGCACGAGTGGGTCGTCGAGCGGTGTGCCATCGTCATCGAGGGCGTGGGTGCAGATATCGCTCACGAGCTCGGACAGTAGGTCGTCTTTGCTCTTAAAGAGGCCGTAGAATGTCGCGCGGCCTACGCGAGCGCGCACGATGATGTCGCCGACGGTAATCTTGCCGTAGTCCTCTTCGCGTAGCAGCTCGGAGAACGCCGCGACGATGGCAGCGCGGCTTTTTTCTTTGCGGGCATCCATGGCTATGCATCCACGTGAACGAGTAGACAACGGAGCGTGCCGGAGCAACCCTCGTAGGGGCGCTTGCCGGCGCCGTAGCCGACGGCCTCGATGTGGTAGCGTGCCGGCAGGTGCTCGGACGTGCGCAGCGCGGTGACGATGGCGGCGCCCGTGGGCGTCACGAGCTCGCCAGCGACCGGTGCGGGCGTGAGGGCGATATTGCCCGCCTGGCACAGGTTGACGACAGCGGGGACGGGAATGGGCATAAGGCCGTGGGCGCAGCGAATGGTTCCGTGGCCTTCGGAGAGCGACTCGACCACGATGTCCTCAATACCTAGGTCATCGAGGCAGATGGCGACAGAGCAGACGTCGACGATGGAATC
The DNA here is from genome assembly GCA_048168905.1 of Collinsella sp. GTDB lineage: Bacteria > Actinomycetota > Coriobacteriia > Coriobacteriales > Coriobacteriaceae > Collinsella. The sequence continues at coordinate 1,031 of DBEXMY010000197.1, forward strand.
GACGGCGCCTACCTCGTGGAACATGACGGTCTCGGGCGTTTTGCCGTGGGCCTTTGCCTCGGCGGCGGCGAGCGCGGTAAAGATGGCGAGCGCACGACGCTTGGTGCCATCGCTTAGCTGCGAGCCGTCGATGATAGCGGTGACGTCCGCCAAAGAACGGTGGTGAGGGTGGTGGGCGTGATGGTGACCCTCGTGGCCATGGCCGTGGGTCTCATGATCATGCTCATGGCAGTGCTCATGCTCGTCATGGTCATGATGGTGGTGCTCGTGCTCGTGCGTGTGCTCGGCAGCTGTTTCGTTGCCGTAGAGCCATGCCATGTCGTGGTCGTGGTTCTCGAGCTCTTCTGCCAGCTGAACGTCGAAATCGCAGGCGTCGATGCCATGCTTGTTTACGCGCGTGACGGCGATCGTAAAGCCGTCGACCGGCAGTGTGGCGAGCTGTTCGCGCAGGTGCTCCTCGCTGGCGCCCAGGTCGAGCAGGGCCGCGACGGTCATATCGCCGCTGATGCCCGAGGTGCCGTCGATGATAAGCGTGTGCTGATGATTGGACATGGAATGCTCCTTAGCGGGCGCGGGGTGTGCCGGCGCTCAGATGATTGATAAGACTTGCCTGGTAAGCGGCGCCAAAGCCGTTGTCGATATTGACGACCGAAACGCCGCTGGCACAGGAGTTGAGCATGGCGAGCAGTGCAGCTACGCCACCAAAACTTGCGCCGTAGCCAACGCTGGTGGGAACGGCGATGACCGGACAGCTCACCAGACCGCCGATAACGCTCGCCAGCGCGCCCTCCATGCCGGCGATGGCGATGACCACCTGCGCCTGGGCAAGTTCCTCGGCATGCGCGAGCAGGCGGTGCAGGCCGGCGACACCTACGTCGTAGAGGCGGTCGACCTCGTTGCCATAGAACTCGGCCGTCAACGCGGCTTCTTCGGCGACGGGTAAGTCGCTCGTGCCGGCGCAGGCGACGACGATGCGTCCGTTGCCGGTAGGGGAGGGCTTGCCGCCCACGAGGGCGAGCTGTGCGTCCGGGACATATCCCAGGTCGATGCCGTTGTCGAGGAGCTCCGAGGTACGGGCTGCTTTTTCGGCATCCAGGCGCGTGACCAGGATGCGCTCCTGGCCGGCATCGCGCAGCGCTTCGATAATGGCGGCAATTTGCTCGGCGGTTTTACCGGCACCGTAGACAACCTCGCCGGCTCCCTGGCGCACTCCGCGCGAAAGATCGAGCTGTGCAAAACCCAGATCGGCGGTTGGCGCCGTTTGGATGCGCGCGAGGGCGACTGCCGGGGTGACTGCTCCGCCGGCAACATCGCTCAGCAATTGCTCAAGATCTTGCTTATCCATATATGTTCCCTTCGACGGCGCAAAGTCTAGCACTCAAAGGGTATGTTTCCGAACACTAAGACAAAATTGTTCGGAAACTATAGGACAGACTGATTCAATTGTTAGACGGATCGGCTAGTCACGCAGGATGATGTCCATGGCGAGCATCAGGTTGCGCTCGTCGATGGCAAACGGGGCGGCTTCGCGCGTCTTGGGCTTGGCGCAAAACGCGATGCCCGTGCCCGCAGCCTGAATCATGGGGATGTCGTTGGCGCCGTCGCCGATTGCCACGGTATGGGCCATGTCGACACCGCACTCAACTGCCCAGTCCAGCAGCTGGATGAGCTTGGACTCCTTGGTCACAATGTTGGCAGCCAACTTACCGGTGAGCTTGCCGTCCATGACTTCCAGGCGGTTGGCCAGGCAAAAATCGATGCCCGCGGCGGTTACGATCTTGTCAGCGACCTCGTGGAAGCCGCCGCTTACCACGCCGACCTTCCAGCCCTTGCTGTGTGCCGAGCGCACAAGCTCTAACGCGCCGGGGGTAAACGTCACGCGCTCAAAGGTGCGCTCGAACACACTCTCGTCCAAGCCGGCAAGCAGCCCCACGCGTTCCTCGAGCGCCTGCTTAAAGTCGAGCTCGCCGCGCATGGCGCGCTCGGTGATCTTCGCCACTTGCTCGCCTACGCCGGCCTCCTCGCCCAACAGGTCGATGACCTCCTGGTTGATGAGCGTGGAGTCGATATCCATAACAATGAGGCGTGCAGTCATGGTGGGCCTTTCCGAGTGCAGTTGTATTGGGGCACATTGTCGCACGCGGCGCGCCTGGGCGACGGCCAGGCCGCGTCAATTGTTTCGTCTCCGTCAAGTCTTTGGGCAAGAGTTACTTTTTCGCGGTACATCGACGTGGGTGCGATAAGATAGAACGCCATGTCCGGCTGCGCGGTTTACGCAGGCTGGGCAAATCTGTACGACGCCGCCCGGAACGACACGGGGCGGCACAGATCCATAAAGGAGGATCACTGGTATGAGCCAGACCCGTCCCATCGATGAGCATTCCATGCACACCCGTACCTGCGGCGAGCTTCGCTTCGAGAACGTGGGCGAAGAGGTCACCCTCACCGGTTGGGTGAGCCGTCGCCGCGACCACGGCGGCCTTATCTTCTGCGACCTTCGCGACCGCGAGGGCATCACGCAGCTCACCTTCGACCCCGAGCACTCCGATGGCGATGCCTTTAAGATCGCCGAGACCATGCGTCCCGAGTGGCCCATCAAGATCCACGGCGTCGTGCGCGCCCGTGGCGAGGAGACCACCAACACCAAGCTCGCGACCGGCGAGATCGAGGTCCTGACCGACCACGCCGAGGTGCTCAACACGTCCGTCACCCCGCCGTTCCAGATCGAGGACGGCATCGAGACCAGCGAGGACACCCGCCTGCGCTATCGCTATCTGGACCTCCGTCGTCCCGAAATGATGGCCAACCTCAAGCTGCGCTCCGACTTTACCTTTGCCATTCGCGAGGCACTGCACAACCGTGAGTTCATGGAGGTCGAGACGCCCTCCCTGTTCAAGTCCACGCCCGAGGGCGCCCGCGACTTCATCGTTCCCAGCCGCATCCAGCCGGGCAACTTCTACGCCCTGCCGCAGTCCCCGCAGCTTCTGAAGCAGCTGCTCATGGTTGGTGGCGTTGAGCGCTACTACCAGGTTGCCAAGTGCTTCCGCGACGAGGACCTGCGTGCCGACCGTCAGCCCGAGTTCACCCAGGTCGATATCGAGATGTCCTTCGTGGACCAGAACGATGTCATGAGCGCGCTCGAAGAGGTTCTTGCCGATGCCTTCGGCCGCATGGGTGTCGAGATGCCCACGCCGCTGCGTCGTATGAACTACTGGGATGCCATGGACACCTATGGCTCCGACAAGCCCGATACCCGCTATGGCATGCACCTGGTCGACCTGACCGACATCTTTGCCAACTCCAAGTTCAAGGTCTTTGCGACTGCCGCAAACGAGGAGGGCTCCGTCGTCAAGGCCATCAACGCCAAGGGCGCCGGTGCCTGGGCACGTGCCAAGATCGATAAGCTCGCCGGCGTGGCCTCCACGTTTGGCGCCAAGGGCCTGGCATGGATCGCCTTCCGCGAGGACGGCTCCATCAACAGCCCCATCGTCAAGTTCTTCTCGGACGAGGAGATGGCCGCTCTGCGCGAGCGCATGGACGTCGAGCCCGGCGACCTTGTGATGTTCGCCGCCGGCCCGCGCCTGCTCTCCGACGAGATCCTGGGCGGCATGCGTTCGCACATGGCCAACGCACTCGAGATCAAGCGCGAGGGCCACGACTTCCTGTGGGTCGTCAATTTCCCGCTGTTCCATTGGGACGAGGACCGCAAGGCCTATGCTGCCGAGCATCAGCCCTTTACCCTGCCGACCGAGACCGACATCGCCAAGATCGAGGCCGATCCGCTGGCGGCCGGTTCGTGCACCTACGACTTTGTCATGGACGGCTTTGAGGCCGGCGGTGGCGGTATGCGTATCCACAACGCCGAGATGCAGATGTCCATGCTCAAGCTCCTGGGCTTTACCGAGGAGCGCGCCGAGTCTCAGTTTGGCTTCCTCATGGAGGCCCTCAAGTTTGGTGCGCCCCCGATGGGCGGTTTCGCTTTGGGCCTGGACCGCGTGTGCATGCTGCTCACCGGCTCCGACTCCATCCGCGACGTCATGGCGTTCCCCAAGACGGCCAGCGGCTCCGACCTTATGTCGGGCGCCCCGAGTGCCGTTAGCGGCGCCCAGCTCAAGGACGTCAGCCTGCGCCTGATGTAGGCAAGCGGCTACATAATGCCCACAACGAGGGAAGGACACGTGCCTTCCCTCGTTTTTTATGCGCCGAGGTTGTGAGGGCATGGGGTGACCGGACGTCGAGGAAGCTGCGTCCCGGAATTTGCGTCCAGAATGGGATGTACTTTCCGCCAGGGTCGCTCAGCGGAAACTGCGTCCCAGAATCCAGCCAAAAAACGGGTCGCACTTTCCGGTTGAGCCTTCTGGCGGAAACTGTGTCCCATCATTGACGCTCGAAATGGGATGCGATTTCCGTCCCGCCCTCAACAAGCATCTAACGCTACAATAACTTCCACGTGGCTGGGTTTTGCCGGCCGATGTGCGATGTCGCGGGAGGGGACATGGTCGAGTTTACGAAGACGATTAAAGATCCGTTGGGATTACATGCCCGCCCGGTTGCGCTGCTCTATGACATCATTGCCAAGCACCGTAGTGACGTGTCGGTTTCGATTGGTGACCGCTACACCGATGGCCGCGACGTTATAGGGCTCATGGCACTCTGCGGCGAATGTGGCGAAGACGTCGTGTTCCGCGTTTCGGGCGTAGATGAGGCCTCCTGTGTCACATCGATCAGAAATCTCTCGCTTTAAGCATGACAGGGCGTGGTAAAGGATGGTCCTTTGCCGCGCCCTTTTGTTTCGTATAGGAAACTTTTTCGAAATCTGAATGGGGACCCTTTCCAAAAAGTTAACCACGTGTTAGTCTACTAAAGCGAACATAGATGTGGCTAACTTTTACCATGTCGATGTGAAGGACGAACTGACGTTAGGAGCCACTCATGTCTTGCGGACCGCAGATGCCGGCAATGCCGCTTTCGATGGTAAAAGCGGGCGAAACCGTGCGCGTGTCTCGTGTAAAGGGCAATGAGGACATGAAACACCACCTCAAGGACCTCGGCTTTGTCGAGGGCAACGAAATCCACGTGGTGAGCTCGAGTGGCGCCAATATCATCGTCACTGTGCTGGGCGCACGCTTCGGTATCGATTCCAAGGTTGCCATGCACATCATGACCGTCGGTTAGTTCGCAGCATTTGATAAAAACCGAAAGGGGGACAAGAGGATGAAGACGTTGGGTGACGTTAAGGTTGGCGAGAGCTCCACCATCGTCAAGCTTCACGGTGAGGGTGCGCTTCGCCGCCACCTTATGGACCTGGGGCTCATCAAGGGCACTTCGTTCAAGGTCGTGAAGGTTGCACCGCTCGGTGATCCGGTCGAGATCAACGTGCGCGGCTACGAGCTTTCCATCCGCAAGGAGGAGGCCGCCGTCGTCGAGGTTCAGTAAGGACTCGCGGCGCATATTTCTGCAGATAAAGTTAGGTTTTTCTAACTTAATGCAGCATCTTTGAAGCACATTATCCAGCCTGCGCGGAGAAAGCAGCGCAGGCACACAAGGAAGAAGGATTGAATGGCGGATTCTCAGATCCATGTCGCGCTGGCGGGTAACCCCAACTGCGGCAAGACCACGCTTTTCAACCTGATCACCGGCGCCAACGGCTACGTTGGCAACTGGCCCGGCGTCACGGTTGAGAAAAAGGAGGCCAAGCTCCTAAGCGACAAGAACGTTACCATCACGGACCTCCCTGGTATCTACTCGCTTTCCCCCTACAGCCCCGAGGAGCAATGCTCGCGCGATTATCTCATGAGCGGCGACCCCGATGTGGTCGTCCAGGTTGTCGATGCCACCAACCTCGAGCGCAACCTGTACCTGGCGCTTCAGGTTATCGAGACCGGCCTGCCCGTAGTCGTCGCCCTCAACATGGCCGACTTGGTCGAGAAGAACGGCGATAAGATCGACACGGACAAGCTCTCCAAGAAGCTCGGTTGCCCGGTCATGATGATCTCGGCCCTTAAGAACAAGGGTATCAAGGAGCTTTTCGAGCAGGTCAAGAAGTCTGCCGCTTCTAAGGGCCAGGTGCCGGAGCACAAGTTCGATTCCTCCATCGAGGACGTTCTGGACCACATCGAGAACAACCTGCCGGCGAGCGTTCCCGCCAACAAGCGCCGCTACTACGCGGTCAAGCTGTTTGAGCGCGACGCGGACGCCTGCAAGCTCATCAACCTCACTAAGGAGAAGGCCGCTCGCGTGGAGCAGCTGGTCGCCCAGTGCGAGCAGGATTGCGACGACGATGCTGAGTCCATCATCACCGGCGAGCGCTATGGCGTCATCGCGCATATCATCGATGAGTGCCTCACCAAGGCTCCGGCCAAGATGAGCACCTCCGAGAAGATCGACCGCGTGGTTACCAACCGTATCCTGGGCCTGCCGATCTTTGTGGTCATCATGTTCTGCGTGTACTACATCGCCGTTTCTACCTTGGGCGGCACGGTGACCGACTTCACCAACGACCAGCTCTTCGGTACCGACGGTTGGTATGTGCTCGGCCAGGGTCGCGACGCCTACGACGCGGCCGTCGAGGCTGCGGGTGACAATGCCGACTCGGTCGACCCGGCACAGTACGGCCCCTATGTCCCGGGTATCACTACCGTGGTGCACGACGCCCTTGTGGCGGGCGGCACCGAGGACGGTGGCCTGGTCGATTCGCTGGTCTGCGACGGCATCGTCGGCGGCCTGGGCGCCATCTTCGGCTTCGTCCCGCAGATGTTCCTGCTGTTCGTTATGCTGTCCTTCTTGGAGGACTGCGGCTATATGGCCCGCGTCGCCTTCATCATGGACCGCGTGTTCCGCCGCTTTGGCCTGTCCGGTAAGTCCTTCATCCCCATGCTCGTGTCCTCGGGCTGCGGCGTCCCCGGCGTCATGGCTACCAAGACCATCGAGAACGAGAAGGACCGCCGCATGACGGTCATGACCACCACGTTCATTCCCTGTGGCGCCAAGCTGCCGATCATCGCCCTGCTCATGGGTTCCATCATCGGCGATTCTTCTACCACCGCCGCGTGGATCAGCCCGCTCTTCTACTTCCTGGGCGTCTTTGCCGTCATCGCTTCGGGCCTCATGCTCAAGAAGACCAAGCTCTTCGCCGGCCGCCCGACCCCGTTTGTCATGGAGCTCCCCGCTTACCACTTCCCGGCGATCCGCTCTTGGGCGCTGCACGTGTGGGAGCGCTGCTGGGCCTTTATCAAGAAGGCCGGCACGATCATCTTCGCCTCTACCGTCGTGGTGTGGTTCCTCTCCAACTTTGGTAGCTACAACGGCTCCTTTGGCTTCCTGCCTGCGATGGACGGCATCCCCGAGGAGTTCATGGACTACTCCGTGCTCGCCATGCTGGGCAACCTGGTCGCTTGGATCTTCGCCCCGCTCGGCTTTAGCACCTGGCAGGCAACCGCGCTGACTGTCTCTGGCCTCGTCGCCAAGGAGAACGTCGTCGCCACCGCCGGCTCGCTGCTGTCCGTCGCCGACGCGGGCGAGGCCGACCCGAGCCTGTGGACCGCGTTTGCCGGCATGTTCCCCACCATGGGCGCCTGCGTTGCCTTCGGCGCGTTCAACCTGCTGTGCGCTCCGTGCTTTGCCGCTATGGGCACCATCCGCAACCAGATGGATTCCGGCAAGTGGACCGCGATTGCCCTCGGCTACGAGTGCGCCTTCGCTTGGGTGATTGGCCTGTTCATCAACCAGTTCTATAACCTGCTTGTCCTTGGGCAGTTTGGCTTCTGGACGGTTGTGGCTATCGTGCTGCTGGTCGCGATGCTCTTCCAGATTTTCCGTCCTATGCCCAAGCACGCTTGGACCGACGAGGACGAGACCAACACTGCTTCCGCTGCAGTTTCCGCCTAAGTCCGAATAAGGATCAACCCCTTTCCACGAGCCCGGGTGTCTCAGTGACACTCGGGCTTTTTGACGCAATGGGGGGACAGATTGCTTTGCTCCAGAAGTAAGATGTGGCGTTTCCGCAGATAAAACCGACCAAAATAAACCTGTCCCTATTTGGTAGGTGGAGAATGGGGTAAAGTAAGTGGTGGTTAACTAGAGGAGGCTTGCTATGGCACCTATCGATATTGTTGTACTGGCTGTTATCGGTGTTGCGTTTGTCGCGGTATGCGTGCGCATCTACCGCAAGGGCGCCTGCGCCGACTGCGCTCAGGGTGGCGTTTGCACGGGGCATTGCTCCAACAAAAAGACCTGCGCCGCGCTGAAAGGCGTCGACAAAGTGGCTGAGAATTTAGGCCGCGGTGTCAAATAAACAACTGGGTATCTTGAACGCCCCGCGAGCATCCGTTCGCGGGGCTTTTTACACATTCGAGCGTGAGTGCGGCGAGTAGACATGCATTTTTTTGGGTATCGTTAACTGAATTGTTTATTAGCTGCCCGTCTGTACCGGAGTAATCCTATGAGCGCACGCGTCACCATGAAGGACATAGCCGCCGAGCTTGGCGTTTCCATTAACACCGTGCATAAGGCCCTTACGGGCAAGGCCGGCGTGAGCGAGTCTGTGCGTGCCAAGGTTAATGCTAAGGCTGAGGAGATGGGCTATCACCGCAACACGAGTGCTTCGAGTCTGCGTCGTAAGGACATCAATCTGCTGTTTTGTCTGCCGTGCGCATCGCGTGAGGGCGCTTATTTCTATCGTTACCTATGGGAAGGCTGCAATCGCTTTGAGCAAGAGGTCATCGACCAGGGCTTTACCGTTGAACGCGTTGAATTTGGCGTGGGCGGCTACGCTGATGCGCTCGAGCAAATCGACGAGCGTCTGCAGGTGGGCGAGAAGATTGATGGTTTGCTCGCCTATGCGCCGGGCGACGATCGTGCGACTGAGCTTTTGGGGCAGATCGCCGAGGCGGGCGTGACGATTGAGCTCGTTGACGGCGACCGTCCGCATTTGAATCGTTTGGGTGCGAGCTTGGCCGATTATTCGACGGCAGGCAGCCTTATGGCCGAGCAGGCGGCAAACCTGGTCCATGCTTCTGGGGCCGACGCCCGCGTGCTCCTTTTGACAGGCGACCCATATACCGATTCGCACTATCTAACCGCCCGCGCCTTCCACAATTACCTGCGCGAACGTGATATTCCATGGCAGGTTGAGGATCTTGCGGGTGCCCATGCGCAAGTCAAACAACTCGAGCATGAGCTCGAAAAGCGCTTGAGTGCGCCGGACGCCCCCGAACTTATCTGTAGCGTTTTTGCCGTTGGTTCCGAAGTGGTTGCCGACGCGCTCGTCTCGACCGGCAAGGCCGGTCAGGTCATGGTGATCGGCAACGACCTGTTTCCCGAAAGTGCTCTGGCCTTGCGCCGCGGTATCTTTACCAATATTGTCTATAAGGACCCGACGAGCCTGGCGTATCGCGGCGCTAAGACGCTGGGCGATTATCTGCTGTGGGGAAGGACCCCGACGGTGCCCGTCCAGAAGGGCGCCGTCGAGATGGTATTTGCCAGCAATGTCGATCGCTACTGCGAACTTGCGGGTATTTAGCCAATTGAGCAGGTACCCCCTCTTGCGACGTGCATTTTTGGGAGTATTCAGCATTGGCATGCCCTGAATGAGGTGCAGAACGACTGTTTTAAGTGCCCCCGATGGCGTAATTTGCCATCGGGGGCACTTTTTATGCCGATCGGGCGCTATCTGCGTTCCAAATAGGACGCTGAGGATGGCGCACGGCGCGCTCCAATGCTGAATACTCCCAAAAATGTACGTCGGGGCATGACCCACCTGAGCAAAAGCGCTCAAGTTCGGTGTTCGGGGACGCCAAACAGTCCGCAATACATGCAAGTCACATCTCCAGCAACCGTTGAACGGGCAAAATCTACCGTTCACCCCGTGGTGGTTAGGTGAACGTTCACCTTTTGAGGTGCAATGGATTAGTATAGTGAACGTTCACCTAAAGGATAACGAGCGCGCCGTGCGCCCGCGTTGCCAGCAAAGGGGCTGTTTGATGAAAAACTTTATGGACGATCAGGATTTCCTGCTGAGCACTAAGACCGGCGAGGAGCTGTTCCACAACTTTGCCGAGGGCATGCCCATCGTCGACTATCACTGCCACATTTCTCCTAAGGAGATTTGGGAGGACAAGCGTTTCGAGAACATCACCGAGGTTTGGCTGGGCGGCGACCACTACAAGTGGCGCCTGATGCGTGCCAACGGCGTCGACGAGCGTTTTATCACTGGCGACGCCCCTGCTCGCGAGAAGTTCCAAAAGTGGGCCGAGACCCTGGGCCGCTGCGTTGGCAACCCCGTCTTTGAGTGGAGCCACCTGGAGCTTAAGCGCTACTTTGGCTACGAGGGCGTCCTCAACGGCAAGACTGCCCAGGAGGTCTGGGACCTTGCCAACGCCAAGCTCGCCGAGGCCAGCTTTACCTGCCGCAACCTGATCAAGCAGTCCAACGTCCGCATGATCTGCACTACCGACGACCCCGCCGACAGCTTTGAGTGGCACAAGAAGATTGCCGCCGATGACAGTTTTGACGTTCAGGTCGTTCCCGCCATGCGCCCCGACGCCGCTCTGCGCATCGAGCGCGGCCAGGAGTTCGCCGACTACTGCAAGCATCTTTCCGAGGTTGCCGGCGTTGAGGTCGGCGACTTTGAGGGCATGAAGTCTGCCATCTCCAAGCGCTACGACGTTGCTCACGATCTGGGCTGCCGCGCCTCCGACCACGCACTCGATTACGTTATGTACGTCCCGGCTACCGCCGATGAGATCGAGGCCATCTTTGCCAAGGGCCTGGCTGCCGAGCCGCTCACCGAGGAAGAGGTCCTCAAGTACAAGACCGCCTTTATGCAGTTTGTCGCCGGCGAGTATGTCCGCCTGGGCTGGGCCATGCAGCTGCACTTTGGCTGCAAGCGCGACAACAACCGCGCCATGTTTGCCAAGCTCGGCCCCGATACCGGTTATGACTGCATCTCCAACTACACGCCGTCCGACCAGCTCGCCGATTTCCTCAACTCCATCCAGGAGACCTGCGGCTTGCCCAAGACCATCCTGTACAGCTTGAACCCCATCGACAACACCATGATCGATACCGTGATGGGCTGTTTCCAGGAGGCTCCGACCGCCGGTAAGATCCAGAACGGTTCCGCCTGGTGGTTCAACGACAACGAGGTCGGTATGCGCGAGCAGCTCACGGCTCTGGCTAACGAGGGCGTCCTGGGCAGCTTTGTCGGCATGCTCACCGACTCCCGCTCCTTCTTGTCCTACCCGCGCCACGAGTATTTCCGTCGCGTGCTGTGCAGCGTGATCGGCGAGTGGGTTGAGCAGGGCAAGTATCCGGCTGACATGGAGCTGCTGGGTACCATCGTGCGTGACATCAGCTACAACAACTCCGTTCGCTACTTTGGCTTCGATCTGGACACTGTCGAGGCATAGATCTGTATGTGTTCCGATTGGTGAAATCGGTTGCAAAGGGGAGGGACCATATGGGAACAGGGCAACAGAAAAACGAGCAGATCGTGTCCGCTCAGGCGGATTCGAGATCTATGCAGAGCTCGCAGGATATCAAGCTGAGCTGGCGTGAGAAAATCTGCTATGGCTTTGGCGATTTGGGCAATGGATTCATGTTCGATCTTGGTCAAGCCTATCTGACCAAGTTCTACACTGACATCTGTCTGATTTCGCCGGGCGTAGTGAGCCTGATTTTCGCCGTCACCAAGATTTTCGATGCGTTCATGGACCCGATTGCCGGTGCATTCGTCGACGGTAGAAAGAAGATTGGCAAGCACGGTCGGTTTCGTCCGGTCATGATGGTTTCGGCCGTGATCCTTGCCGTTCTAACCGTGGTGACCTTCACTGCGCCCGATATTCCCATGGCAGGTAAAATTGCCTATGCGCTGATAACTTACATGATCTGGGGCGTCGTATACAGCTTCACCAACGTGCCGTACGGATCTCTGGCCACGGTAATGACGCGTGACGTCGATGACCGCGCGCACATGGCGTCAACGCGCCAGGCCGGTTCGCTTTGCGCACAGCTCATCACGGGCGTAGCGTTCATCCCATTGGTCCTGTTCTTTGCGGGTGGCGACACGCTCGACGGCAATCCGCACGGCTATACGATTGCAGCTGTCGTCATGGGACTGTGTGGCATCGCCGGATTCGCCATCTGCTTTTTGGGAACGCGCGAGCATATCCGTATCGATCGACAGGCCGAGGAGAAGGCTGCGGGAAAGGCCGGCAAGAAGTCGAGCGCATTCAGCACGTATTTCAAGGTCGTTTTCACCAACAAGAACCTGGGAGCAGTTATCCTGCTTACGCTGTTTACCATCTCGGCCATGAACACCAACAACACCATGATGGTGTATTTCTGCCAGTACAACCTGGGTAACATCGCGTTGCAGCCCGTTGTCAACGGCATCATGATCGGAACGTCGGTTGTCGCCATTCTCGCCATCCCGACGCTCGTCAAGCATTTTGGCAAGAAGCGCACGTGCGTTGCCTGCTTTATCGTCGGTGCTGTGGCAAACGGCCTCAACTTCATCCTGCCGACCAATACCGTGACGTTCATCATCTTCGTCACCATCGGCTACGTCGCGCTTGCCATCCCCAACGGTATCACCTGGAACCTGGTTTCCGATGTTATCGATTACGGTGAATGGCACACGGGAATCCGCAAGGAGGGTACGACCTACGCCGCGTTCAACTTTTCTCGTAAGCTTGCGCAATCCCTTGCCGCGATCATTTCCGGCGGCATCCTTGCCCTTACCGGATATGTGGCAAATAAGCCCCAGACGGCTGCCACGCTGCTTGGCATCAAGGGCGCTCTGACGATTTATCCCGCCTGCGCCCTTCTGGTAGCAGCCTTGATTATCTTCGCTCTCTACGACATTACCGAGAAGAAGTTCAATTCCATTTCCAACGACCTGTCGAATGGTCGCTGGGAGCGCGGCAAGATCGGGGAGAGCACTATCGAGACGATCGATAAATAGTCCCGCTGTTTAAACAATCATGAATGCAACCCGGTGCGGCGATGCCGTACCGGGACTTGAGTTGAGAGGAAAACCTCTATGAATAACATCAGCTACGAGACGCTCGAGAAGATCGGCTACGAGGGCTACGTGCTGCCCAAGGACGCCCCCGAGAAGGTCCTGCAGTTTGGCGAGGGCAATTTCCTGCGCGCCTTCGTCGATCGTTTCTTCGATATGGGCAACGAGGCCACCGGTTGGAACGGCAAGGTCGTCATGGTGCAGCCCATCAGCGGCGCCTTCGATTTCGCCGATGGTATCAATGCCCAGGATGGCCTGTACACCGTACTGGTGCGCGGCAAGGAGAACGGTGACACGGTTGACGATTCCCGCGTGATCAGCGCCTGCAGCCGTTGCCTCAATCCGTATCGCGAGGCTGACTACCGTGCCATGATGGAGGTCGCCGTTTCCGACGACCTGGAGATTATCGTCTCCAACACCACCGAGGCCGGTATCGCCTACGATCCGTCCTGCAAGGCCGACGACATGCCCCCCGCGAGCTTCCCTGCCAAGCTTGCCCAGGTGCTCCATGCCCGCTGGGCTGCCGGCAAGCCGGGCGTCATCGTGCTCGCCTGCGAGCTCATCGACCATAACGGCGAGGAGCTGCTGCGCATTATGAACCAGTACGTGAGCGACTGGGGCTGGGAGGACGAGTTTTCGCAGTGGATGGCCAACGACTGCACCGTCTGCACCACGCTCGTCGACACCATCGTTCCGGGTCGCATCCGCGATCCCAAGGAGGCCGCTGCCGTGGCCGAGCGCTTGGGCTATGAGGATCCGTTCTTGGCCGTGCGCGAGCCCTTCCAGATGTGGGGCATCCAGGGTGACGAGTCGCTCAAGGAGCGTCTGCCCTTCGTGAAGGCCGGTCTGCCGGGTGTCTTTGTGACCCCCGACGTCACCCCGTACAAGAAGCGCAAGGTCCGCATCCTCAACGGCGCCCACACCGCCTTTGTTCCGGGTTCCTGGGTTGCCGGCTTTGATATCGTGCGCGACTGCATGCACGACGAGACTGTTCGTGGCTTCATGAACACCATGCTCTACGACGAGGTCATTCCGACGCTTGCCGCCGACCTGGATGTCGAGGACTGCAAGGCCTTTGCTGCCGCTGTTGAGAACCGCTTCGACAACCCGTTTATCGACCACGCGCTGCTCTCCATCTGCCTCAACTCCACGGCTAAGTGGCGTGCCCGCGACCTGCCTACGCTCAAGGACTACGCTGCCGAGACCGGCAACCTGCCCAAGTGCCTGGCGACGAGCCTGGCCACGCTCATCTCCTTCTACACGCAGGAGCTCGTGTCCCGCGAGGGCGACGGCCTGCACCTGCGTCGCTCCGACGGCACCGAGTACACCGCTCAGGACGACGCCTTTGTGCTCGACTTCTACGCTGCTCACGCCGGCGCCGACGACGCCGAGCTGGTGCACGATGTGCTCTCCAACGAGCAAATGTGGGGCGAGGATCTTACGCAGATCGCCGGCCTGGAGGAGTTTGTCGTCAACGCTCTCGCCGTCGTGCGCTCCGAGGGCGTCAAGCAGGCGTTCGCGAACGCTCAGGCCTAAATCCTTCTGTACGCCCGTCGGGTAACTGGCGGGCGTCACTCGACTTCTGCTCAACCTGTAGGGTTAGGACTCTTTGTAATGAACACTATCCAGATCAATCCGGCCGACAACGTCATCGTTGCGCTGTCGCCGCTCGCCAAGGGTACTGCCGTCGAGGTTCCCGGCGTGGGCGAGGTCGTTGCCGCGGAGGATATCCCGCAGGGCCACAAGATGGCCGTGCGCGCCATTGCAGCCGGTGAGGATGTCGTCAAGTACGGTCTTCCCATCGGTCACGTGACGAAGGACATTCAGCCCGGCCAGTGGCTGCACACGCACAACGTGAAGACCAACCTCTCGGGTGAGGTCGAGTACACCTACAATCCGACACATCCGGTCGTTGAGCCGGTCGAGGCCGAGATCTTTATGGGCTTCCGCCGTGCCGACGGTCGTGCCGCCACGCGCAATGAGCTGTGGATCATTCCCACCGTCGGTTGCGTCAACGAAGTCGCTCGTGCCATGTGCGAGCAGGCTCAGGACCTGGTCGAGGGCTCGTTGGAGGGCGTCTATTACTTCCCGCATCCGTTCGGTTGCTCACAGACCGGCGCCGACCATGCCCAGACCCGTCGTCTGCTGGTGGCGCTGTCGCGTCACGCAAACGCCGCGGGCGTGCTGTTCTTGTCGCTCGGTTGCGAGAACTGCACACATCAGCAGGTGCTCGACGAGCTCGGTGACTTCGATCACGAGCGCGTTCGTTTTCTCACCTGCCAGGATGTAGCCGACGAGCAGATCGAGGGCCACAAGATTCTGTCCGAGCTGGCTGACTTGGCCAAGCAGGCCAAGCGTGAGCCCATTCCGGCCTCCGAGCTGGTTATTGGTCTTAAGTGCGGCGGCTCTGACGGTCTTTCGGGCATTACCGCCAACCCCACGATCGGTCGCGTGAGCGATATGGTCGTCGCCCGCGGTGGCACGTCGGTGCTCACCGAGGTGCCCGAGATGTTTGGCGCGGAGAGCATCCTGCTCGATCGCTGCGAGAACGAGCAGGTCTTTGACGCCGCCTCTGACATGCTTAACGGTTTTAAGGATTACTTTATTAGCCATGGCGAGGTGGTCTACGAGAACCCGAGTCCCGGTAACAAGGACGGTGGCATCACCACGCTTGAGGACAAGAGTTGCGGCTGCGTGCAAAAGGGTGGATCTGCCCCCATCGTCGACGTGCTGCCGTATGCCGGTCAGGTCACCAAGCATGGCCTGAACATGCTGTGCGGCCCGGGCAACGACATGGTGTCCACCACGGCGTTGACGGCAGCCGGCTGCCACGTGATTCTGTTCTCGACCGGCCGCGGCACGCCGTTTGGCGCGCCGGCGCCTACGCTCAAGGTGTTCACCAATCAGCGTCTGTGCGACCACAAGGCCAACTGGATGGACTTTAACGCCGGCGTGGTGGCTACGGGCGAGTGCACGCTCGATAAGGCCGCCGGAGACCTATATCAGCTGGTACTGGATACAGCGAGCGGTAAGCTAACGAGTGCCGAGCGCCGCGGCTGCCACGAGATCAGCATCTGGAAAGACGGCGTCTGCCTGTAGAGAGACTCGCCATTCGTAGGGGTGGCGAATCTTTTGATCTCGATGACGGGGCTGCACAGTGGTTCTGTGCGAGGGAAGGGTTGCTACTGCGCGTTTGTGAGATGCTTTTCGGTGCCCTTTTCCGCACTGTTGACGTATCTATGGTTATAAATTCGGGCAAATTGGTTTAAGAAGCCGATTTAGTCCAGGTCAATAGAGGGGAATTGCGTGGCTATCCACATCGTTGAGGAAGCAAATCGTTGTCTTGGCTGCAAAAAGGCGTTCTGTAAAATAAAGGGTTGTCCGGTGCAGACGCCCATTCCGCAGGTTATCGACCTCTTTAAGCAGCGCCGTCTGCAAGAGGCGGGCGAGCTGCTGTTCCAGAATAACCCGATGAGTGCGGTCTGCTCTATGGTGTGCAACCATTCGGGCCAGTGCGAGGGCGCGTGCATCCAGGGCCGCAAGGGCGCGCCCGTGCATTTTTCGAGCATCGAGAACTATATCTCCACGGCGTATTTGGACCGCAAAGAGTGGAAGGCCGCGCCGTCGTGCGGCAAGCAGGTCGCTGTGGTCGGCTCCGGCCCTGCCGGCATTACCGTGGCAATTAAGATGGCGCAGCTGGGTTGCGCCGTCACCGTTTTTGAACAGCGGCCCGAGATCGGCGGCGTGTTGGAGTACGGTATCCCCGAGTTCCGTCTGCCGCGCTCGCTCGTGCAAAAGTACCGCCACGTGATGTGCTCGCTCGGCGTGCGCGTTCGCCCCTCGACCACCATCGGCGGTGCGCTCCACATCGACGACTTGCTGCGCGACGGCTACGATGCGGTCTTTGTTGGTACCGGCACCTGGCGAGCTCGAAAGCTGGGTATTCCCGGCGAGTCGCGCGGCAATGTGCTGTTTGGTATCGACTATCTGGTCGATCCCACGAGCGTGGCAATCGGGCAGAACGTGGCGGTTATCGGCGCCGGCAATGTGGCCATGGATGTTGCCCGCACGGCCCTGCGCTCGGGTGCTCGCAAGGTTACCGTGTACGCCCGATCGCGCCATATCTCTGCCATCGATGACGAGGTGGAGCTGACCGAGCTTGACGGTGCCGAGATTGTGTGCGGCAAGGCGATCTGCGCCATCGACGACAACGGTCCGGTGTTCGAGACGGCTATCTTTGACGAGGACAACAACGTGGTGGGCTACGAGGAAGAACTCGACCATGCGTCTGCCGACACGGTTGTGATTGCGGCGTCTCAGGTGCCCAAGGACAAGCTCGTGCTTACAACGGGCGGTCTGGAGACCGACCATCGCGGCCTGCTTTCGGTCGACGAGTATGGCATGACTACCGTGCCTGGCGTCTTTGCCGCCGGCGACGTGGTCAACGGCCCGCTCACCGTGGTCCACGCCGTAGCTGGTGCCAAACTCGCCGTCGAAGGCATGACATCCTACCTGGGCCTCTAACCCATCCCACCCATCAGTTGCGGTGGAATACGGGCTGTTTTGCCTGTCAAAAGCCTTATCTACTCCGTATTCCACCGCAACTTTTTGTGAGGGTCGGGATTGAAGGTGGGGAGTGCGAGCGAGTGCGAATGCGGCGGATACTGATACGATAGGTACGTTAGCAACTGCCGCCGAGCGGCTCAAACGAAAGGAAGCCTGTATGGAGTCCTCTGCCTACCCGATGCTCTTTAGCCCGATCAAGGTCGGTACAACCGAGGTCAAGAACCGCGTCTTTATGCCGCCGGTGTCCACCAACCTGGCCGATCATGGCTATGTGACCGACGACTTGGTCGATCATTACCGTGCCCGCGCCAAGGGCGGCGTGGGCCTCATCATTACCGAGGTCGTGACGGTCGAGCCTACCTATACCTATCTGCCGGGTGACATGTGCTGCTACGACGACACGTTTATCCCCGGCTGGGAAAAGCTCGCCGCGGCCGTCCACGAGTATGGCTGCAAGATCATGCCGCAGCTCTTCCATCCCGCCTACATGGCCTTTAACATTCCGGGCACGCCGCGCCTGATCGCTCCGTCCTTTGTGGGCCCGTCTTACGCCCGCGAGGCACCGCGCCCCATCACGGTCGACGAGATTCACGAGCTCACGCATCAGTTTGGCGACGCTGCCGTGCGTATGCAGAAGGCTGGCGTCGATGGCGTTGAAGTCCATGCGGCACACGCCCACGGCATGCTCGGCGGCTTTTTGACTCCGCTCTACAACAAGCGTACCGACGAGTACGGCGGCTCGCTCGACGCCCGCATGCGCTTCTTACTCGAGGTCATCGCCGAGATTCGCGAGCGCTGCGGCAAGGACTTTATCATCGACGTCCGCATCTCGGGCGATGAGTACACCGATGGCGGCCTGACCCTCAACGACATGATCTACGTCTCGCGTCGCCTGGAGAAGGCCGGCGTCGACATGATTCATGTGTCGGGCGGTACCACCATCAAGCGCGGCTCCGCGATTCCCGCCGCCGGCACGCAGCAGGCCTCGCACGCCGCTTGCTCGCGCGAGATCAAAAAGCACGTCAACATTCCCGTCGCCACGGTCGGCCGCATTAACGAGGCATGGATTGCCGAGGAACTGATCGAGGACGGTGCCGCCGACATCTGCATGATGGGCCGCGCCAATCTGTGCGATGCCGAGTTCTGCAACAAGGCCGCTGCCGGCAACGCCGACGACATCCGCCCCTGCATTGGCTGCCTGCGCTGCCTGAACGGCATTATGTTTGGCAAGCGCATCTCCTGCACCGTCAACCCCGATGTTGAGCGCGACGAGGCCGGTTACGAGCCTGCCGCCGAGGCCAAGAACGTACTGGTTGTGGGTGCTGGTCCTGCGGGCATGGAGGCAGCCTACATTGCCGCCAAGCGCGGCCACAACGTGGTGCTCGTGGATAAGCAGGATGAGCCGGGCGGCGAGATGCGTATCGCGGCCGTTCCGCCGGCAAAGCAGGAACTCACCCGCGTGATCAAGTATCAGTACCGTCGCCTGGCCGAGGCCGGCGTGAAGTGCGTATTTGGCACCGAGCTTACTGCCGAGGACATTCAGCGTGACTACGCGGGTTACGAGGTTGTCCTGGCTTATGGCGCCGAGCCCATCGCCCCGGCCTTCATGCAGGGCTTTAAGCAGGTTATGACGGCCGACGACCTGCTGGGCGGCAAGGCTTTCCCGGGCAAGAAGATCGTTATTGTGGGCGGCGGCACCGTCGGCTGCGAGACGGCCGATTACCTGGCCCCGCTGGTCAACGACCTCTCGCCGGCCAATCGCGATGTCACCGTCATCGAGATGACCAAGACGCTCGCCGCCAACGAGGGCGGCGCCGGTCGCGCGGTGCTCATCACGCGCATGCTCTCAAAGGGCGTCCACGTGCTGACCGAGGCCAAGGTGACCGAGATTACCGAGGATGCCATCAGCTACGAGAAGGACGGAGAGGTCCACACCATCGCCGATGCCGATACGCTGGTGCTTGCCATGGGCTATCGTCCCAATACCAAGCTGGCCGACGACCTGGTTGCAGCTGGCATTGCTGTCCACGTGCTGGGCGATGCCCAGAAGTGTGGCAACATCCGCGATGCCATCGGCGATGGCTATAAGGTTGCCTGCGAGCTCTAGTCAACCCCTTTGCACCAATCGATTGCAAAAAGCGGCGGCTGCCCTGTGTGGTGGGCAGCCGCCGCCTGCGTTTTGCCAAAGAAAGATTATTGTCGGGCCCTAAATGCCTTTTGCTTCTGCTCCCTCCGCAATCATGTTGCGGTTATACACCAGGTGCAGATACATCGCGTCGTGCGCGGCGGTGGGATTGCGCGAGGCGATGGCGTCGGCCACATCGCGGTGCATGCGGATAGTTTCATCGACGAGCTTTTTGCCGGTCACGTCGATAAAGAGGGGGACGGATGCCTTGAACACGCCCATCAGGCGGGGAACGACGAGGTTTCCGGAGCTCTCGGCAATGGCATTGTGGAACGCGGTGTCGGCGGCGGAGTAATCCTCACCGGCCTCGGCCAGGCGCTCGGATTCGTCGCAGAGCTCTTTGATACAGACGACCTGGTCGTTGGTTGCGTGCTCGGCCGCCATGCGTGCTATCTGCGGCGGTGCCACGGCCCTCTCGCACGTCAACGATGCCGGTTTTTGGATGTGCTCCTCGTTCCTGGAGATTGACGAGAAGACCACCCTCAAGTCCTGGACCGTTATGGAGACGCTCATCGGCCTTTCGGGTCTTGCCTGCGCCCTGGTGATTTCGTTCTTCGCCTAGTTCGCGTAGCTAAGCATCTTTCGCCGAGCGCATCGCTCGGTACCCATTTCACCTGATTCATTAACCAACGATTGGTACAACCGTTCAAACCAAAAGAGGAGAGCATCATGGACGAGAAGACCAAGGCACAGATTCAGCAGGAGGCAGCCGACTTGGTTGCCAAGCTGCAGCCGCGTTCCGGCAAGTTTCGCACCATCAGCCCCGAGATGGACCCGCTGCGTCTGGGCTCTGGCTGGTCCATCGAGGATCTGGACAAGCCGCAGGTCATTATCGAGTCGACGTTCGGCGACTCGCACCCGGGTTCTGCCGGCCTGTTTGAGCTGGTCGAGGAGGTCCGTGCCGGCGTTGCCGAGGCTGGCGGTCATGGTGCCCGTTACTTCTGCACCGATATCTGCGACGGCGAGGCCCAGGGCCACGACGGCATCAACTACTCGCTGCCCAGTCGCGACATGATCGCCAACATAATCGAGATTCATGCCAAGGCCACCCCGTTCGACGCCGGCGTCTTTGTTGCCAGCTGCGATAAGGGCCTGCCTGCGAACCTTATGGCCATGGGCCGCATCAACATCCCCTCCATCGTCGTTACCGGCGGTGTCATGGATGCAGGCCCCGACCTGTTGACCCTGGAGCAGCTCGGTGCGATTTCTGCCCGCTACGAGCGCGGCGAGATCTCTCGCGAGGAACTTGAGTTTGCCAAGCACAACGCATGCCCCAGCTGCGGCGCCTGCTCCTTTATGGGCACCGCGTCGACCATGCAGGTTACCGCCGAGGCCCTGGGCCTTATGCTCCCCGGCACGGCTCTGCTGCCCGCAACCAGCTCCGATCTGCGTGAGTTTGCGCGCGAGGCTGGCCGTCAGTCCGTGTGGCTCTCCGAGCACAACCTGTGCCCCCGCGACATCGTGACCAAGGAGTCCTTCGAGAATCTCATCATGGTCCACGGCGCCATCTCCGGTTCCACCAACTCGCTGCTGCACATTCCCGCGATCGCCCGCGAGTTTGGCATCGAGATGTCCGCCGACGATTTCGATTGCCTGCACCGTGGCGCCCACTACCTGCTCAACGTTCGCCCCGCAGGCGAGTGGCCGGCGCAGTTCTTCTACTATGCGGGCGGCGTGCCGCGCATCATGGAGGAGATCAAGTCGATGCTCCACCTCGACGTTATGACCGCCACCGGCAAGACTCTCGGCGAGAACCTCGAGGACCTCAAGAACAACGGTTACTACGAGAAGTGCGGTCGTTACCTTGAGAAGTGGAATCTCAAGCGCGAGGACATCATCCGTCCGTTTGACCAGGCCTTCGGCACCGACGGTTCCATCGCCATCCTCCACGGCAATCTTGCTCCCGAGGGCGCGGTCGTCAAGCACACGGTTGTTCCGCGCGAGATGTTCCAGGCTACGCTCAAGGCACGTCCGTTCGACTGCGAGGAGGACGCCATCCACGCCGTCCTGACGCACGAGGTCAAGCCCGGCGACGCCGTCATCATTCGCTACGAGGGCCCCAAGGGTTCCGGCATGCCCGAGATGTTCTACACCACCGAGGCTATCGCCAGCGACCCCGAGCTGGGCGCGAGCATTGCCCTGATCACTGACGGCCGCTTCTCCGGCGCCTCCAAGGGCCCGGCTATCGGTCACGTTTCGCCCGAGGCTGCCGTGGGCGGTCCGATTGCCCTGATCGAGGAGGGCGACCTGATCCAGATCAACATCCCCGAGCGCTCGCTGTCCATCGTGGGCATCGCCGGCAAGGAGATGGAGCCGGCCGAGGTCGACGCCATCCTGGCCGAGCGCCGAGCCGCTTGGAAGCCCAAGGCTAATCGCTATACCTCCGGCACGCTCAAGTTCTTTACCGAGCATGCGGTTTCCGCCATTCAGGGCGGCTACATGGAGTAGCGCCCGTGCGCATCGATTCCCTCTCATAGATGTGCGGCACAAAGAGCCCCGAGTTCAGCCACGTCACCGGGGCGCGTTGTTCAGCGCCGCCGGGGCGCTCCACTCAAACGACAAGAGACGTCTTACGCAAGCGCCCGCGTCCGTGGATAAAACCACGGGCGTGGGCGCTTCACTTTATTCCCAGCCGCTTTATTCCCAGCCCTTCCACACGTCAGGCTCGTAGCCAACGGTTGCCTGGCGGCCGTTGCGAACGATGGGCTCACGAAGAATCTGCTGGTTATCGAGCACCTTTTCGAACTTCTGGTCGGCAGCAAGATACTGTACGAGCGCAACCGTGTCGGCATCTTTCGCCTTTGGATCGATCACAGCGTCGATCCCGCCGACGGCGCGCGCCACGCTTTCGAGCTCGCCTTTGCTCATCCCCTTTTCCTTCAAGTCGATGAACTGGAACTTCACACGACGTTCCTTGAAATAGCGCTGCGCCTTCTTAGTATCGAAGCTTTTCTTCGTGCCGAATATCTGGATGTTCATACGTACCGCCTTCGCTCAATTCTCGTCCGTCCATGATACGACAAGGGAGCCGAGCAAAAACAGAGCAGGCGGAGATGGAGGAGGACGGCGACCGACCGTCGGCAAGAGTCGGCCGGATCGGACTGGCGCCCAGCGCGCGCCGGCGACACGCTCGCAGCTGCACACATAGCCGATGTACAAGCTCGCCGCGGCGTTCCCTCGCCCCGCGGTGTGGCGATAGAGAAGCACGCCACCCGTCAACGATGGCGCCTCGGTGAAGAAAATCAACGTCTGGGTTACATCCCTTGAAAGGGGCGAAGACGGCTGCTAGTATACCTCCCCGCTATGAAGGATTTGACCAAAGCATACATCGCAATTCGGCGGCCCCTGGTATACGGGGCCTCTCCTGTTGTTCCCCAAGTGCGCTCTGAGCAGCCGCTTTCTTCCTGTCGTATCTGATGCACGCATAGCACGTGCATGTTATTTCGCCCGTGGGCCGGCGCGCCTTCGGCGAAGAATCGAATAGATACGAAGGAAGCTTATGTCTGATAATTGTACGGTCGCGCCCGCCAATGGGCGCATTACCGGTACCCAGATCCGCATCGTCGCGGTCGTCGTCCTGGGTGCCTTCTTGGCGCTACTGAACCAAACGGTGATGTCGCCTGCGCTGCCGGTCATCATGTCCGATTTCGCCATCGATGCCTCGACTGCCCAGTGGATCATGTCCATATACCCGCTGGTGAGCGGCATCATGGTCCCCGTTTCGGCGTTCCTTATCGACAAGTTCAGCACCCGCGCGCTATTCTTCGGGGCGACGCTGGTGTTCGCGCTGGGCACGCTGCTGTGCGCCGCAGCCCCTGATTTCCTGTTCCTCATCATCGGTCGCGTGTTGCAAGCGGCGGGCTCAGGCGTGCTCATGCCGCTTGTCTCGGTGGTTCCCATGCTGGTGTTCCCCGTCGAGAAACGAGGAACGGCTATGGGCATGGCGGGCATCGTCATGTCGGCGGGTCCCGCGGTCGGCCCCGTCGTAGGCGGCGCGGTGATCGACACGTACGGCTGGCGCACCATGATCGGTGCCATCGTCCCCCTCGCAATTCTCGTGCTGGTGCTGGGCGTGTTCATGCTGAAAAACGTGGGCGAGCTGAAGAACCCCAAGCTCGACCTGCCCTCGGTCGTCCTCTCCACCATCGCCTTCGGCGGACTTCTCTACGGGTTCTCGAGCGCCTCGTCGATGGGTTGGGGCAACCCCGTGGTGCTCGGCTCGATCGTCGCGGGTGTCGTGTGCTTGGTGCTGTTCGTCGTACGCCAGGGCAAAATCGAGGACCCGCTGCTTCAACTGGGCACGCTCAAGACGCGCGAGTTCCGCGTGGCCGCCATCATCGTCACGCTCATCAACGCCGCATGCCTGGTCACCAACACGCTGTTGCCGTTGCTGCTGCAAACCTCGCTTGGCGCTTCGGCCTTCGAAACCGGCATGGCCATGCTTCCCGCCGCGGCGGTGGGCATCATCATCAGCCCTATCTCCGGCGTGGTGTTCGACAAGTTCGGTCCGCGTGCCATCTCGATCGTCGGCCTGGCCCTCATGACCGGCGCCCTGTTCCTGCTCTCGCTTTCGACGGTAAACACGCCCATCTTGGTGGTTGCGCTGTTCTGCATGCTGCAGTCCGCCGGCCAGTCGCTCGCGAACATGCCGGTGAACACATGGGGTGTCAATGCCTTGAAAAATGACATGATCGCCCACGGCAACGCCATCGCGAACACCGGCCGCCAGGTCGCCGGCGGTTTGTGCACGGCGCTCATCATCACGGTCATGACAAGCGTCACCGCGTCGGCCGGCGTCGATGCGAGCATCCAAGTAGCCACCGCCGTGGGCGCGGGCGTCGCTTACAAGGTGTGCGCGGCAATCGGCCTCGTTTCCCTTATCTGCGCCATATTCAGCGTGCGCACCAAGAAAACCGCACCGAAAACGAAGGAGGCATAAGCGATGTCCGAGATTCTGTCCGAGCGCATCCCGCTCGAGCTCGAGGGGACGCCCGTTTCTAGCATCATGATTGAAGAGCCGTTCACCTGCACGCAGGATTGCACGATTTCCGACGTGGTGCGCATGCTCGCCGAAAACGAGGTGAGCAGCATGCCCGTAATCGATGAGCGCAACCAGGTGGTCGGGTTCATCTCCGACGGCGATGTCATGGGAGCCATCGCGCAGCATCGCGCTCACACCATCTTCACGGGCGGCGACGCGTCCATGCTGTACTTCGACGATCAGAGCCTTGAGCAGCGCATCGAAGGCCTGAAGGATCGCTGCGTCATGGATTTCGCGACGCGCCAGGTAGTGTGTGCCCGTCCCGAGCAGAGCATCGCCCGCGTCGCCGCGCTGCTGGCGAAGAAGAAGTTCAAGAAGCTTCCTGTGGTTGATGACGAGGGCAAACTCGTGGGGGTCATCCGCCGCTCCGCCATCACCAAATACATCTTCGGCATCCTTTTCCAATAGGGGCAGGTCGCACTTGAGGCGAACATCTCGAGGCATCGAGCCAGCAACTGGACCAGATAACCTTGACACGCACGCGCTTTCCCTCGATGCTTCGGTAAGGGGAGCTGCGAAAATCGCAGCACGGGTGATCGGCGCCGCGCCCCCGAAGGCAAAAGCGAACACGGGAGCGATACGATGGGAAAAGTCCTGGACGAAGATTTGGTTTATGAGATTCTCTCCGTCGTGGCAGAGATTCCGGCGGGATGCGTCGCCTCGTACGGTCAGATAGCGCGCCTCATCGGCAGGGAGAAAAACTCTCGCCTGGTCGGAGCGGTGCTGAGCGAGGCGGATCGCTACGGTGATTATCCCTGCCACCGCGTCGTCAACCACGCGGGACGCCTCGCGCCAAACTTCCCCGACCAGCGAGCACTACTGACGGAGGAAGGAGTCGCCTTCCGAGACAACGGCTGCGTCGACATGAAAAAGCACCAGTGGAACGAGTAGCCAGGCAGAGTAGCGTCGAAAGGAGCGACGCCACGGGGAACGACCTGCGCCCCGCCGCCGGACAACCTATGGCAAAGTGACACGTCCCACAAAGAGCGGCGCACCAGTACGAGACACGACCGCGACGTAAAAAGACCCTATGATACTCGTAAGCATCTATCTGATTGCCCGCCTCGAGGTACCCAAAGAACGAGAGATGCCGAAACCCCTAGACAAAGAAAAAGGTCGGGAGCTTTTATGCTTCCGGCCTGAAGTTTCATGGTCGCGGGGGGCGGATTTGAACCACCGACCTTCGGGTTATGAGGTCGCTACGACGTTGTTTCATTCAGACATTTCGACCCAAATTGAAGTCAATATAACTCCAGGTCATTTGATGTTTTCATAGATTTACGAAAGAAAAGTACGCGGAATAATTCGACCCAAATTCGACCCACAACGAGCTTGAAAGCGGTCAGGCGGAGCATTACCCTTGGGGTGTGACCCCACGCAGGGCCCACCACCAAGGGTAATGCCCACCCGCCCCAGCCCTTTGCGCCATTCCGCGCAACCGAGCGCGATTCTCAGGCACTTCAGGCAAGGAACACGATGAACGACCGACCTCTCGTCATAGGCAAAGGAACGAAGCAACGCCGCGACAAATACACGTGGCGCTACCGTCACAGCCTCGGCAAGGATCCGGTCACGGGCAAATACCGCTATTCGCCGTGGCAGACCATACATACCACCAAAAGCCGAGAGGTCGACGCCGCACTCGAAGCCTACAAGGCAGAACTCAACAGCGGCACCTACGTCCAAAAATCGAGGGACACCGTCGGCTCGTACGCAAAAAAGTTCCACGACAACCGCGAAGGAACCATCACGCCGCTCGCCTACTCGACATCCTACTCAATCGAGAACCGGACGCGCACATCACATGCGTGATGCTCATGCTCGACACCGACATGAGAAGGGCAGAAGCCCTCGGGATGACGTGGTCCGATGTCTCCGTCGAGAACAGAAGCATCCTCATTGAGCAGCAGTTCGCGGCCGATCGAAGCGTTCGCTCGCCCAAAAGCAAGAAAAGCGTGCGGAGGATCTCGATAAGCGAGACGCTGACGTCGTATCTCGAATTCTGGAAAAAGGAGCAGGCCCGCGAAATGGAAGCCTTCGGCCTGGAACAAGTCAAAGGCACTCCGCTCGTCCACTCATTCGAACGAACGAAAGACAGGCATCCCCAAGTCAACTTCATGGACCTGAATGGGTTTTCGCGCTGGTTCAGAAACTTCAGCGTCGAGAACGGGTTCGGCAAGTTCGAAGGCGTTCGAACATACCATTATGTGAAGGAAACTGTCGACGGGGAAACGATTTCGAAGCGTTATGAGCATAAAGAGTGGCTCGAATTGAGGGATTACCTCAGGAAGCATCCCAAGGTTCGCGAGGCGAGGCATATCAGCACATATGAGAGCGAGCACCTTCCTTACGGATATTCGGGCCTATCGATCCACACCGCTACTGCCGCTACTGCCCGCTACTGCCCGCCAGCTTCCGAACCAGCGGGCGGTAGCAGCACCCCGAACATCTCGCCGACAGCGCAGAGAGTCGTCGACCTGGCGGCCAAGGCCGACATCGAGGACGTGATGCTGTGCGACCTGCCCGGCGTCCTGTCCTTCCTAGGGCTGCCACCTGAGACGGAGATGCCGCCGGGCAACAAGGGGAAGACGAAGCTCAAGAAGCTCTACAGGAAGGTGGCGCCGAACAAGGCATACCACTCCGGCGAGCGCGCCAAGGATTTGATCTCGCACCTCGACATGGCAGAGATCAGGGCATCGGCGCCCGTCCCGCTCGGAGAGATAGACAGAGCGGTCGTAAGCGGCTGATGTAACTTCTGACACCCTAGAACTTACATCGAGCCCCGATTCGAGCTCGGGGCTCTTTTCGTCTAGATTGGGGACGCATGGCCGGACGAAAACAATTTGCGTCTGGTAATAAGCGTACGAAAGCGCAATTTACGTCTTAATTCCGTACGCAAATCAAGACGAAAATCGTTTACGTCTGCTTTAATCCGTACGAAAACGGTTTTCGTCTTGCAGGGCAGTTGCCGTTTCTACAGTTCAACTTCCAGTTCGGCTTTGTGCTCGTAGAGGTAGTCGCGCATGTAGGGGATGGCAAATGAGACCTTGCCGTACGAGGGAGCCTCGATAATCGATTCTCTTAACAGGCGGCTGCGGACGGAACTCACCTGTTGAGGCGTTTTGTTTAGGGCATCGGCAACCATGCTGGTCGAGCTCGTCTGCCCCAAAGATGCCATGCTCAGCAGATAAGCGATGCACGTGGGCGGAATGCGCTGTAGCGCGGGCTCAATCACCATGGCACAGAAGCGTTCGCGTGCCGTTGCAATGCCGCGCTCGGCTTCTTCTTCTCCAATAATCGGTGTATGTGCGCGTCTTGCCAACTGCCATGCGTAGTATCCAACGAGTTGGATCATGAAAGGATAACCTTGCGTTGCCTCGGCAAGTTGGCCGGCAATACCTGGCTGCAACTCCATGCCAGACGCTTCAATGGTTTCCTCGAGGGAGTACGACACTTCGGTTACTGCCACAGCCTTCAGGTCAAAGGGGAGGGCACGGCGCAAAAACGTAAGTGTCTTTCCGTTGATGATGCTTTCAATCATCGAAGGCAGCCCCGCAAAAACAAAGGCGATATCAAGGTCTTCGCCGATAACCTGCTGAATCGCAATGGAGAGCGTTCGGACCTCATCGAGCTCTGCGTC
This sequence comes from Collinsella sp., assembly GCA_048168905.1. GTDB lineage: Bacteria > Actinomycetota > Coriobacteriia > Coriobacteriales > Coriobacteriaceae > Collinsella. The sequence continues at coordinate 29,484 of DBEXMY010000197.1, forward strand.
TTGAACCTCGTCGAGAGTGATGAGCAGGCCATTTTCATTCTTGGATATTGTCTGTCTCATGGCGTCGCGTAGCGATGGACCGATTCGCTCAATGTCTATGCTGCCGATGGACATGCCAGCTACGGTGGGCTCAAATCTGGCGTATTTGGCCTGGAATTTGGGCTGCAGCTGTTCGAGAATGCGTTGGCAAAGTCCCTCGGTTGCGACCTCTTTTATGACCGTCCAGCCACGGCTTTGCGCCAAACGTGAGCACTCGTCAAGGAGGACCGTCTTGCCCGTTCCACGGACGCCGGCTATGCGCATTAGGCGCCCCGGGGCACCAGGCCCGTTGACGAGGCCCTCATTGAATTCTTCGAGCACATCTTCGCGGCCGATAATCGTGGGAGGTGTTTTACCTGCTGTGGGCTTAAAAGGGTTTGTTTGCATGTGAGCCACCTTTGCTCAAGATATAGCAAGATATAGCAAAGTATAGCAAGATATAGCAAAGTATAGTGAGATATAGCAAAGTAAGCGCTACTCGCGGGTTTTGCGGTGGTGCTATTTTCCAAATGCCGCGCGGATAAAGCGCTGGTCGAACAGCTTGTTGGCAACTCACGAGGGCTCGGGGTGCCAATTTGGGATGGAGTGGTGCTGTGCCACGAATAGGGCCTATCTACTACGTTTAAGCCGCAGAGGTCAACCATAGCCGGCTTTTTCGAAAATCGACAAGCTGCCTACCTGCGGTTTTGTTTTCACGGTTTTCGGTATGGCCGAGGCTGTCCGTGTTAACGTAGTAGATGGGCCACTTTTGTGGCAAGGGGGCCGATCTGCGGGCCAGGGTAGCTAAAAGAGCCCCGTCCCAAAAAGACTGATTGGGAGCTGGGGCGTGTCGATGCGATAGTATTGCATGGTGGTATTCGACTAACCGAGGGTTTATCCGAGGGCTTTATGGAACAGCACCAGCATTATCAGAGCCTGCAAGATCAGGCATACAACGCATTACGCTCCAAGATTATCTATGCCGAGCTCAAGCCCGGCACGCGCCTTTCGGCGATTGGTCTGGAAAAGGAGACGGGAATCGGGCGCACGCCCATTCGCGAGTCCTTTGTGCGCCTGCGTGAGCAGGAGCTGGTGGAAACGCGTCCCAAAAGCGGCACCTATGTCTCAAAAATCAGCATGGAGCGCGCCGAGACCGCCTGTTTCTTGCGCGAGAAGCTCGAGAGAAGCGTGCTTATTAAATGCTGTTCGGCTGCTACGCCCGAGCAAAAGCAGCGGCTCGAGCAGATTCTTGCCGAGTCCGAGTCGCTCGACCATAGCGAAACGCGTCGCTTTTTCGATCTGGACAACCTGTTCCATGAGACGTGTTTTGAGATTGCCGGCCGTCACATGTTGTGGGATTGGATGAAGAGCGTCAACACACATTTTGATCGATACAACTGGTTGCGTATGGTGTCGCAGGACCTGGATTGGGAGCCGATTCGTCGGCAGCATCGCCGGATTCTCGAGGCAATTAAGAGGGGCGATACCGATGCGGCGAGCTATCTGGCAGAGACGCACTTGCACCTGATGCCCGAGGAGCAGGGCCCGGTTATCGCCTTGCATCCCGACTATTTTGAGCTGTCCAAAGACTCGGCCATCTAATCAATCCCCATATAAGTTGCGGTGAAATAGGGGCACAAAGCTGCGGCGCCGCTTGGAGGAAAAGACCGGAAGCAAGGGTCCATTCCTCCAGACGGCGCCGCAGCTGTTTTGGTGGCTCGGCTTTTGTCGAGGTGGCTTAGTTGAGCGCGACGGCCAGCCGAGTAGGCAAAGCGGCTTGGAGGCGTGTCGCTTCCGTCACGTTCTATCAGCATACAAGACGGTTTTGGTTCTTGTTCGTGACGGAAACGGCGCGCTTCCGAGCCGCTTTAAAAGAAAGGGGGCGAGGTCTAGGGCACGCCCCCCTTCACGATAGAGAGCTAAACCTAGCCGCGGACCTTCTTGACGACGTCCATGGCCTCGTGGGCGATCTGCTCGACCTTGGAGAAGTCGCCGTCGGCAAACAGGGCCGGCTTGACCATCCAGGTGCCACCGCAGGCGATGATGGCGGAGGAGCTCAGGTACTCCTCGACGTTGGCGGTGCTCACGCCGCCGGTAGGCATAAAGCGGTGACCGACAAACGGAGCGGCGAGGGCCTTGATGGTGTTCAGGCCGCCATACTGGGACGCGGGGAAGAACTTGGTGACCTTGAGGCCCAGGTTCTCGGCTGCGGTGACCTCGGAGGGGGTCACGGTGCCGGGAAGGACGGGCAGGTCGATGTCGATGCAGTGCTTCACGACGTCCTCGTTGTAACCCGGGGAGACGATGAACTTGGCACCGGCTGCGCGGGCCTGCTCAACCTGCTCGACGGTCAGGACAGTGCCGGCGCCAACGCACATCTCGGGCTCGGCCTCGGCCATAGCGGCGATGCACTCGGCGGCGCAGGCGGTGCGGAAGGTGACCTCGGCGGACTTCATGCCAGCTGCCATAAGGGCGTGGGCGAGCGGAGTGGCGTCCTCGACCTTGTCGAGCACAACGACCGGCACGATGCCCAGGGACTCAAGCGTGGTGTAGAACTGATCGAACATGATGTTCCTTTCGATGTGTGGCGCGCATGGGCGCGTGATTGCCAAATGTGCTGGTCAGGAGCCGATTTTGGATTGGTTATCGGAGGCACTGCTTGGGGTTCAAGCAATTCCAAAACCGGCTGCTCGACCAGTCATGTAGGGAATGCCAGGCAAAACCGGAATGGGACTGGTGGTTTTGCCCGGCCGGAGGAATCGGGGAGCGGGCCGCAGGGGTATGGGATTGGAAAGCTGCGGCCCGCGGAATGGGGAACGAATTAACGGGCGACGCGGGTGCCACCGTCGGCGGCGGATGCCGCGGCTGCGATCTCGTCTGCGGTCACCAAGTTGGAATCGCCCTTGATAGTGAGCTTGAGGATCGAGGCTGCAATCGCGTAGTTGACAGCGTCCTGCGGGTCAAAGTCGTTGATGAGGGCATGGACGAGGCCGGCGTTGAAAGCGTCGCCGGCGGCAACGCCCTCGAGTACGTGCACGTCGTGAGCAGGGGAGAACCAGTGCTCGCCGCTCTCGGCCTCAAAGAGCATTCCCATCCAGATGGAGCGCTCGACGCAGGAGATGTTGCGGACGACCGAGGCGACCTTCTTGCAGCCGTACTCGGCGCAGATCTGACGGGCCATCTCGACATAGGTGTCGCGCTCCTCTATGCCGTGGGCAAGGGAGCCAGAGACGCAGGTCATACCGAGGCCAGCAGGCGCATCCTCGTCGTTGGCGATGCAGATGTCGACGAGCGGCAGGAGTTCCCTCATGGTGGCCTGCGACTTCTCGGGCGACCACATCTTGCCGCGATAGTTCACGTCACACACGGTGGTGATGCCCTTGGCGCGGCAGGCGGCGAGCGCATCCTTGCAGGCGGCGGCCATCTCATCGGAGACGGCGGGGGTCACGCCGGAGAAATAGAAGACATCGATGCCCTTGAGGATCTCGTCCCAGTCAAAGACGTCGCGCTTGGCCATGTTGATGGCAGAGTACTTGCGGTCGTAGACGCAACCGTTGCCGCGCTGCGAGGCACCGACCTCAAACACATAGGAGCCAAGGCGGTCGCCCTGACGCACGACGCGCGTGGTGTCGACGCCGTAGGCCTTCAGCGAACGCAGGGCGCACTCGCCCAGACGGTTGGCCGGGACAACGGAGACGTAAGCGGCCTTGTCGCCCTGGTAGGCCAGGGAAAGCGCAGTGTTGGCCTCGGCGCCGCCGTAGCGGACGTCAAACTCGGTTGCCTGCTCAATACGCAGGTGGTCTTTGGGCGAGAGCCTCATCATGATTTCGCCGAAGGTAAGAACCGTTTTACCCATGGTCGCGCAGCTCCTTCTTGCTCGTGCGTACACCTTTGATATGGCGTTGGCGCGGAGGTGCCAAGACGGTAGGGTACATCTTTGCACCTCCGCGCCAACGCTTGCCGAAATCGGTTTACGAAATCGGTTTCGTTTCGAGTTGTAGTATACTCACCTACAGCGTTTTGCAACCGAGATTTTTAAAAAATGCCTAAAATGGCTCAGGCTGCCGACATTGGGAAACGGGGTGCGCTATGGCGCAGATGAGAATCAAGGACATTGCCGCCGAGGCGGGCGTGAGCCCGGCCACGGTCTCGCGCTATCTCAACAACCGTCCCGGGCAAATGACCGAGGAGACCCGTGCCCGCATTGCCGAGGTCATCGAGCGCACCGGCTATCGCCCACGTGCTGCCGCGCGCAATCTGCGCAGCTCGCGTACCAACCTCATCGGTGTGATCCTGGCCGACATCGCCAACCCGTTCTCCAGCGCTATGCTCGAGGGCCTTTCCGCCAGCGCCGCCGCGCGCGGCTGCTCGCTCATGACGGCCATTAGCGGCAACGACCCCGCTAAGGAGGCCGAGTCGCTCGACAGACTTATCGATGCTGACGTGGACGGCCTGGTCGTCAACACCTGCGGAGGCAATGACG